>JAKAUR010000025.1 GCA_021827665.1 Microcaldota archaeon | reverse complement strand
CGGAGTATTGGTGAAGGACGGACCATGTGAGATACACCTTGAGCTGTGCGGGCTTAAGCTTGGGAATCATCTTTTCGAGCTTGTCGAAGAATTCCGGCTGGCCTATTATCGCGTAGCTTATTTTCTTTGCGCCCATTGCCTTGTAGAACTCCGCCAAGCCGATTTTCTTATACCTTGAGCTTATCTGCCTTATTGCCATCTTGTTGTAATTCTTAATGTCGTCCCTAAGCTGGACGTTTGTCCTCTGGACCCTTGCCAGCTCGGTCTCTATTTCCATTACGGACTTTGCGTCGGCCATTGCGTACGAAGGCTTTGAGCCGTAGAGCACGAACATGTTCCTTATATGGTTTACGTATTCCTTCCTGAGCTTTGCGAACTTCGGATTGAGATAATAATCCCTGTCGGGCAGCGTTGTGCCTCCCTGCCAGGTGTAAAGGGCGTATATGCCGCTGTTTTTGATGTCTGATGTAACATAAGAGTCGAAAAAAGCGTCCGCGCCCATCCTGGACATCTCTGCCAAGAGCTTTGGGAGCTCTTCCGTGCTTTCCAGGTCCCTTATCCTTTTCATTATCGGCATTAACGGCTTGAATTTCAGCTTTTCCGCGAGGGCTTCGTTCATGTATGAGGAGTAAAAATTCCCCACAAGGCTTTCGGTTTTGCCTGTCGCATTCTTTGCGCACTTCTCGGCTATGTCTTTGAGTATGAGCAGGTTGGCGTCATAGAGCTCGTTGAACGAGCCTATCCTTGCCTTGTCTTTGGGAATCTCGTGCTTTTTCAGCCAGGTTCCGCACGCATATTTGTAGAAGTCATCGAACGGGTCAACGGACCTGTCCATGTTTTTTACAGAGAACCCTATCTTGTCAAGCGTTGATTTTTCGGAGGCTGCCATGCGATTACCCTTCGGCATTGCTTTCACTTTTGGACCCTGCCGCATCTTTCCGCTTTGGTTCCACCGCGTCTTTGAAGAGTTTTAGAATCTGCAGTTTTCACGGGAGTTTCCTTAAGTGCCACGGCATGGGCAATGCCACTCATGCCTTCGCTTTGCTTCTCCTGCCTTGCTTCCTTGCGCTTTAAAATTGACATAATGGCTTTTGGCAACCAAATGATTTAGCCGTTTCGCAAAAATCGGCGTATTTTCGCGCATCGTTTCGGCTTTTTGATAACGCGAAGGCATAGTTAAATATTTTTACCCGAAAATAGTCAGTGCTAATGCTGATGATTACCATGCCGAATCTTGATTTGCCTTGGACGGAAAAGTACAGGCCCAAAAGCCTTGAGGAGGTAATAGGCCAGAAGCCGATAGTTGAAAGGCTAAAATCCTTCATAAAGGGAAGCAATTTCCCTAATATGATATTTGCAGGGAGCGCAGGAATAGGAAAAACGACCTGCGCGATCGCTCTCGCCAGGGACCTTTACGGAACCGACCTTGAGGGAGCCTTCAAGGAGCTCAACGCAAGCGACGCAAGGGGCATAGACGTCATAAGGGGAGAGGTTAAGAACTTTGCAAGGACCATGTCCATAGCCAAGGTTCCGGTCAAGATCATATTCTTGGACGAGGCGGACTCCCTTACCGCAGACGCGCAGCACGCGCTCAGGCGCACCATGGAGAAGTATTCCTCGGAAACCAGGTTCATACTCAGCGCCAACTATGCTAGCAAGATAATAGAGCCCATACAGAGCAGGTGCGTGGTTTTCAGGTTCAAGCAGCTCACCTCCGCGGACATGCGCAAATACGTCGAAAGGATAGCCACGGAAGAGAGCTTGGAGATGGACGACAAGGCCATCGAGGCGCTCATATACGTGGGCGACGGAGACATGAGGAAGCTCACCAACGTTCTGCAGAGCGCAGCCATGTTCTCAAAGAAAATAACAGAATCTGAAGTCTACAACGTGGCTTCTAGGGCAAGGCCCACTGAGATAATATCCATGCTCAAATACAGCGTAGAGGGCAACTTCGAGAAGGCGAGGGAGGAGCTAGACACGCTTATGCTGAAGCACGGGCTAGGAGCGGAGGACATACTTACGCAATGCTACAGGGAAATACAGGCAATGAACATAGACGAGAGAGCAAAGCTCAAGACCATAAGCTACATAGGCGAATGCAACTTCAGGGTAGTGGAGGGCGCTAACGAGCGCATACAGTTGGAGGCGTTCCTTGCCAACCTGTCGCTCATAGCCAAGGGGCAGTGAGCAGGAGTGGAAAGATTAAATTTATGAGGCAGGAGCCGAAGGCTCTTGCTTATGCTCGGAATTCTGCTTTTCAAAAATAAGCTCCAATGTACCAGCGTAGTCGAATTCGGGAGCTTTTATATAGAAGCTTGCGACGAAGCTGCTCTTGTTGTCTATGGTAAACGGCAGCTTGGGCTCCGACCCAACGAATTCAAAGGGCTTGTTGACGGAAACGCCTGTTACCGTGTCGTTGTACGTGAGTATCCTGTACATCTGCATCGATATCTCGAAGTTGGAGCCTTTCTCCACGCTCTTTACCTCTCCGTGCTCGTTTACCTTGACCCTCTTGTCCCCGTTGACGGCCATTATGTCAGGGAGCTCGACGTGCACCATTTCGACGGGCTTTGGCACCATCTTGAGAACCAACGGCCCATTGTAGTTGTATTCCGGGGCGCTGACCTTTATGTCGAATTCCACCGATTCCCCCGCTTTTATTGAGGCCGGAAGCTGCGGCTCGACGCTCACGAGCTTGAATGGACTCCTTACCTCTATGCCCTGCACTATTTCGGTAGTGTCTGCTTTCTTGAGGAAGGAAAGGCTTTCGTAGTTCTTGTTTGCGAATGGGATCTTGACATTGAACTCGCGCTCCGTTATCTTCCTTCCGGGAAGACCGTGCATGGAGTTCTTCCAGTATAGGCTTATGCCAGTTATGTCGCCGCTGTAGCTTGATTTCTTTTTCAGGAAATTGAGATTAATCTTCATCTGAACACTCCAAGCGGGCTATGCGGCGTTTAAGGTTAAATAGTGTTTCCAACAGGGACTTTTACAGCATTACCATTATAGGATTTGATTTTACTGCAGCCTTACGCGCCTGAGGATTATCCTGTTCTTGGACCTTTTGCGCGCCATGGCCCTTTTGCGAATGTCGTGCGCGTACAAAACCCTTGAGCCCGAAATAGGATGCTTGGGCTGCACAAGCGCCAGGTCGCTGCATTTTATGACCGTTTTCCTTCCGGCATAATTGGCGTAGAAAGAGGCCTCACCCACTAGCTCTTTTACCGTCTGTTCGAGCTCCTGTTCCAATGTTATTACTGCTTTCTCGTTTATCTTCTCAGCACCGGCTTCTTTGAGGAACTGCTCGATGTCATATAAGCTGAAACTCCTTTGTTTTACCAATTCAACACCCCAAAATAAGCCAAGACAAGTTGGCAAATAGTTATTAAAACGAAGGTTTTTAAAGGGGATTAAATCATTGCTAATAGCGGCAGTATAGGTGTTGCGTCATGCGAGCAGCGCGCCGATTATGCCATAGGCTATGGCCACGGTTACGTTGTCGTCAAGCTTGTTTCCCAGGCTTTCGAAAAGGGCCAAAAGAAGCGCTATGGGTATGCCAATGTAGCCTATGAGAAGCACTCCGAATACAGATCCCAGAATGAAGTAGGACAAGGTGCCGGCATAGCTCTTCTTCTTATTGTAAGGAAGCTTGGCCTTCCTTCCGAACCTGAGCCCGAATATTGTCGCAATCGGATCGCAGAACAGCAATACCGCTATCCCGAACATGGCAACCCTGAAGTCGGGGTAAAGCGACATCAGTATCGTAAAGCCTATGGCAAGGAATATCGCGCCCCTGCCGTAGAACACGCCGTTCTTCTCAAGATTGCGCAGCACGGATAGGGACTTTGATTTGGAATTTGCTGAAAACGCTATCCCGAATATCCCAAGAAGGACGAGATAGAATGAGAGATAGAATCCCGAAATGCCCATTAACCCTAGCGCTGCTACAAGCGCCGCGCCCATGAGTATCTGCAGATAGTCCCTGCGCAGCTCGGTGCCTATGTCCTGCTTCTGCGGCTTTGACCTGCTGGATTCTATGCCTGAAGAGGCTATCCCGTAGAGTGCGCCCATGCCGAAAGCCATCGTGGCGTAAGTGGTGGCTATGCCGTAATGCACGCATAGAAGGAACAGCACTGCTACGGCTCCGAGGGCCCCATAGAAGGCGGCGTATCTCTTGGTGGCATAAGCGTACATCAGTAAAAATGCGAGCAGCAGCATGGCAGACAGCGATGCCGACAGGTAAGAAATCCCGTACCTTGCGAACGAAATCGCCACGAATGCGAGCATGCCTATTACGGAGATGTGCCTGCGCGTGTAGTATTCAGTAAGAAAAACCGCAGCCAGCACGACTATTGATATCAGGTAATAGTACAATCAAGCACCGCGCCCGTTCCCCGATTTTCATATTGGGGAGCCAATGTATTCTATACGGTCTGACCCTATATTAATGTTATTATCCACGCGGCAACGAAGAAGCCGGCAGCTATTATGGCCGGTATGAGTATCTTTGCCGTGGCTATCATTGAATCCATTGCGGTCAGCATCTTCTCCCTCTGATTTATCCCCCAGATGTAGAAATTCTTCATCGTCTCTGAATACCAGAGCATGTTGGCCGCTTTCATGTTGGACATTGCTGATTCGACCATTTTGTCAAGCTCCGAGCTCATCTTGGAATAGCCGGATGTGCTCCCCAGGACGTTGCTCGCCGTTTGCCTTAGCGAATTGACGTAGTGGGTGTCTGTTGTATAAAGCTCGAAATCTACATTGAACTTTTCCGAAAGGTGGGCCAGTACCCTTTCCCTGAACTTGGGGTTCATGTTGTTTGCGTTGAACTGTATTATGCCTATGTCCTTGTTGCCTATGCGGAACACTATCACGTTAGAATTCCCCGGGGCTAAATCCTTCGGGTTCCCAAGCTTTTCAAACAGGTTGGCGGATGCTGAGCCTACTTCCAACGTCTTTGATGAGGATACCTGCGACAAGCCCTTTATCGCCTCCAGGTAGTCCTTGAGCACCTTGGAATCGAATTTTACGGCTGCGAGCTCATCTGCAGGAGCGCTTTCGTACCTGGAGTTGTGCGCATCGACAACGGTTACGTTCTTGGCGAAGTCGGAAAGCGCATGCTTTATTATTACAGAGGCTTCCGGAGTTATGTCTTCAGTTACGCGCGGTGCTCTTGTCAGCGTGGCGATTGCCGAATCCCCGAATTTTATGAGCTTGACCATGGCGCCGTTGGATTCGCCGTAATAGTACGAATAATCCTGGTCTCCAGGCGCTTGCTTTGAGTGCTTCATAGTGTCGTCTATAGTGCGCCTGAGCTGGGAGAACTGGTCGCTGGATATGGCATTGTAGTCCTCGTTTATAGCGGAGTGCAGGACTACGCCGTTGGCCTTGTAGCGCGAATTTATGTGGCGTTCTATGAGAAATGGAAAGTTGCTGCTGCCCAGCGTGCCCACTGGGCCGAAGTGTATGTTTGGCACGTTTATGACGAATATTGGCTTTCCGGATTTTCCCGTGCACACTATCGAATCGACCGCTATGTCTGCCTTTTCGCCGAACGGCTTCTTCACCTTCCTGTTAGGGACTGCGATGTTTATGCTGAAGAGCCAGTTCTGTATCATCTGGGATAAGGTATCTATGCCGCTGAAGCCTAGGCTTTTCTTTATGGGCGAGTCTATGAAGTATATTATTGTGTAGCTTATGAGAAGGAACACGAATATTGCGGCATAGAGCTTTATCAGGAGCACGCCTATGGGGAGAGTAACCCCGAAGAATATTATGCTGGCGGGGAGGAAGAATATCAGGTTTATCGTGGGCTGCAGCAGCGAGAACATTGACGCGTTCTTGGACCTGTTCATTACGAGCTTGTTTACGAAGATCCACCATGCGAATATGCTGGCGTCACCGACTATTATGGCGGCGAGCGCGAAGGCGTATGAATGGGATATGTAGAATATCGCACCTGAGAATATCAGGAATATGCCGTAGGTGAGCTCTGCGAGGAGTGAAACGAATATTATGTATTTCACGCGTATGTAGCTGCGTATTGCCTTGAAGAGCATTATGTTTATCGTTGTCGGGACTATTATCGCGAGTATGCCGCCTATTGCACCGCTTATTATGGCATAGGCAGGGCCGTAAAGCGGATCGGAGATGTGGGCGACGTATGCGGTTATGGGGCCTGCTACGAGGCCGAGAACCACTAGCATCGCATATAGGCTGGCGGAGCCTGGAAGGCTCTTGGCGAACATGCCAACGTGGCTCAGGGCACCTGTATAACTTTTATCTGCCATGAAATGCACTGTATGCTTGATGAGTTGCGCGAGGCTTAAATGCCACGCTTAAAAAATGCAGCGAATAGCTTATTAAGCTGTTTTGCCGCTTGGCTCCGGTGGCTACTTTCCGTACCTTCTCTTGCGCCTTGAAAATTCGCTTATTGCGTCGCTGAGGTCTGCCTTGCCGAAGTCCGGCCAGTACTTCTTGCTGAAATAGAGCTCTGAGTAAGATGACTGCCACGGAAGTAGCCCGGAAAGCCTTTCCTCTCCCGATGTCCTTATTATGAGGTCGGGATCGGATACCTTCGCTGTCCTGAGGTTCCTTTTGAGCGCATCCTCGCTTATTGAGCGGGGGTTAACGCCTTCTGACAGAAGCTTCTTCGCAGCGTATAGTATGTCGTCATGGCCCCCGTATGCGAGAAGCACGTTTATGTAGAACTTGTCGTATTTGGCCGTGTATCTCTCCACGTAGGAAAGCGCCTTGTTCACTGCCTTTGGTATGAGCTTCCTGTTGCCTATTATCTTCACGCGCGCCTGCGTGTCGTCGAGCATCTTGAGTATCTCCTTGTCGTAGGCGGCACGGACATAAAGCTTGTAGAGTATGCCCAGCTCCTGGCTGGTCCTCTTCTGTATGTTTTCCGTTGAGAGTGCCCAGACCGTCAGGCTCTTGGAGCCGAAGCCCTTCAGCCACAGCGAGAACTTTACGAACTTCTTTATTCCGTAGTTATAGCCGTTGAAGAGATTCATCTTGTTGGACTTGGCCCATCTCCTGTTGCCATCGGGAATCAATGCTACGTTTGCGGGGATTATGAGCTCTCTGTTAGACATTACTGCACCTAGTTAACGCCACTTCAAATACCTTTTATTGCTATTAGTTTAAATTCTTTACTAAAAATCTTTGCAGGAATAAATGCAAAACCGTTTCACTTATAAACTATTACAACGTAATAATATAATAAGCAAGCGCGGCTTGCTGGGGTGCATTTTTTGATCAGGGATACGCTTTTTTACGAGCCCGAAAACCTTGACTCGATAAAGGGGAACGAGAGCGCCATAGCGGAGCTCAGGCGCTTCGCGCTTTCCTACAAGATGGGCAGGCGCGAGAAGCCCCTGCTGGTCTACGGGCCCACCGGCACGGGCAAAAGCTCTGCAGTAAGACTGCTCGCAAAGGAAAACGGCTGGAATATTGTCGAGCTCAACGCCAGCGATTACAGGGACAAGAACGCGATAAGCGGAACGCTGGCTGCTGCTTCGCAGTCGAGGGGCCTCTTCGGCGGAAGGAACCTGATAATGCTGGACGAGATAGACGAGCTGAGCCCGAGGTTCGACAAGGGAGCCAGCACTGCCATAGGCGAGCTCATAAGCAGCTCGAAGAACCCAGTCATAATGATTGCTAACGACATGTGGGACCAGAAGATTACGTTCCTTAGGGGCGCCACGACTCCTGTGGAGTTCAAGAAGCCCAAGCAGTTCGTAGTCGAAGAGATACTCGCAGGCGTCGCAGCCGAAGCGGGAATAAAGGCGAACAAGGACGTGATTACAGCAATAGCAAGGCGCTCCAATGGAGACGTGAGGAGCGCCATAGGCGACCTACTAATATTAGGAGATGCTCCTGACGAGGCGCTTGACTACATAGGGATCAGGGACAGAAAGGGCTACATATTCGAGACGCTTGACAGGATATTCCTTTCCAACACCATGGCCGCGCCGCTGAGGGCCATAACCAATGCCGAGGATGCTGGCGACATGCTGATAAAATGGATAGACCAGAACATACCCAAAAGGTACACCTACATATCCGACATAGCCACGGCTTACGAGAACCTGTCCGATGCCACGATATATTACAATAGGGCGATAAGGGCACAGTATTACACCTATTGGAGGTACATGAACGTGATGATGTCTAGCGGAGTGGCGCTGTCCAAAAACGTTTACCCCAGGGTTACGGCGCGCTACGAATTCCCGAAGGCCATAAAGGAGCTCAGCGCCACGAAGGGGGAGAGGTCTGTTGGCAACGAGATAGCGAAGAGGCTCCAGAGGCGGATACACGAAAGCCTGTCGAAGATAAAGGAACACTACATACCGCTCATAGCCGCAATGGTGAAGAATTCCGATGACGATGAGATCAGCGATTTCCTGGAAAGCAAGTACGGGCTCGAGCAGAAGCAGATAGATTTCCTTAAGGCCATGAAAGTCTAATCGTCCAGCCTTGATTCTATCTCATTGTAAAGAAGCGCCAGAAAATCGCTCATTGCGTATTCGTCCTCAAGCTTTACGCTTGCAGCCTCGTTGTGGCCGCCGCCGTTGGATATGTAGTCCGTGTCCTCCTTCATTTTTGATATGAGCGAAAGCAGGCGCAGCTTTTCCGAAAGCTCCTTGCTCACGCGTATCGATGCAAGGCTCTTGTTGTAGACTATCGTTATGGATGGGCCGAACTTGGCCTCTACCGAATCGCTGAATATCGAAGTGAATCTGCCGTGCCTGACGTAGCCGTAGTAGTTTTCCGATATGTGGGAGTAATCAAGCGTGGCTACGGTGGCATTGCCGGCCTTGCGGGCCTTCAGGTATTTCATGCCCTTGGATACCGCTTCGTCCATCTGCGACTTCGCCTGCGTGAAAACAAGCTTGTACGATGATTCGTCCTCTATCGTCGTTATTATGTTTTTCGGCGTCACGTTGCTGCCCCTTGCGCTCGCGTCCGTTGTAATGGCGTCCATTATCACTGCAAGCTCCGACGGCTCAGGTTCGTCCTCGGCATAGGCGCTGTGGTCGCTAAGGAGCGATGCCTTTGTAAGGTTCTTTACCCTGATGCCGGAAAGCATGCCGGCCACTGCGCACGTCAGCGCCCCGGCAGTGACATCCGAGCCGAAGCCCTCAAGCCAAGGATTGACGTAGGAATGGACGATGCCGCTGTCGAAGCCGTCGTACACTGGGTGGTGGTCGAGCCACGCTATGTCCATGGAATCCTGAGCGTTCTTTATGGCGGTTTCACTCTCCTCAAGAGTGCCGAAATCGGTAATCAGCAAGAGAGGCTTTATCACTGAATGATATGGGGAAAGCCTGAGCCTGTCGTATGACAGCGATTGCAGAGTATAGGCTACGCCCTTGTTCATTGTCCATATGCAGTTGGACGTGCCGAGCCTGGTCTCCTTGGCCAGCTTCTCAAAAGCCTTGTACAGCGCGACAGCCCCGGAGGCTCCGTCGCCATCGTTGTGGAAGCGTATCATTATCGGTGAGCCAGATATGAAGCTTAGCATAATCCTCCGCGCTAGCATGGTGAGCTTTTCTTCCATTGATGAGAGCGCCTCGTCAAGCGGCTTTATACCTGTCTTCTGCAGAGGGTGCATCTCCGCCCTTGAAACCAGGGTTGTGATGGTGCTTTCGAAATCTTGCATGCCGGCCTTTTTGCCGGTTATGTCCTTGGCCTCTAGCTGGAGGTCGGACTTTGAATCCCTTATTGCCACTATGTCCAGCGGCTCGGCTATCGCAGCGGAATACAGCTGCAGCTGGGTCTTGCCCAGGAGCGTGCAGAGCTGCATGCCGTTTGAAGTGTCCTTCACGCTAGAAATTATGAACTCCTCCATCAATATCATTGTTTTGCAATGCGATGCCGCAGGTTTTACTTTTTATCCGCAGATATTTGTATTTATGTATTTGGAATCCGGATTGCAACGCAACCGCGGAGGCAATGCCGAATCGTGCGCTCGCCTTACGTGGAAGAATTAGCATGGCTGCTTGCCACTTCTGAAACGCAGGCGTTTTCGGTGCTTGAATTTGTTATGGGGGAGCAGTATGTCACGTTGTCGTACGAAACCGCGAAGCCTATAAGGCACGCGTCGGTTGTAACATTGCCCCCGTACACCCCGGCTGCGTTGCATTCTGATATGACGGAAGGCAGGCTGAGCACCTTGTTTCTCGTTGATGTCGAATTGACCGCGTATGCGCATCCCGAAGATATAGTGCCCGGAAGGTTGCCGCAGACGCTGGGCTCGCCGTTTGCCAATGCCACCGAGTAGTAGCATATGTCAGCGTCTGACATGTTGAGAAGCGTTATGCTTGAGCTAGAGAGCTTTGAGCTTTCGTTCAAAGGCAGGGATTTTAGCAGGCTTGAGGCGGGTATGCCGCCGCTTGCGGAATCCATGACGGAGCAGTAGGACGGATTCCCTGTCTTCACCGCAAGCAGGTACAGGCTTGAGCCAGTACAGCTGCCGTAAAGGGCCGAATCGGTTATTCCTGAGCAGTAAGAAACATTGCTGAAATCCTTGGAGCTTGCGAACGAGTACATGCAGTCCGATGCCAGAGTCCTGCTGCTTAGGCTGTTGCACGCACTCTCGTTGCCGGTCATTATGCTGACGTTGAGCGCGCACGAGTAGTCAGAGGCGTTGTCTGATATCAGAGCGCAGACCGAAGCGTTCTTGGTGGAATAGGCGACGCCCTCTAGGCACGAGGACTGAAGCTGCGGCGGGGATATTTTGTAGCACATTGTTGAATTTCCCGAGGCTATGGCGGCTTTGGTGAAACAGGCGTTGCGCTGCACAGAGAAGACCACGCCGGAGCAGCCCTTCGGGGAATCTATGTATATTGAGGAAGCTATGGCTGCGGCGAGCACTATGGCTACAAGAATCCCTATCCTTGCGTATTCGGCCCTTGATTTCTGAGGCTTGGGAGCTTGGTTCTTGCCGCTTGGATTTCCCTGCGCCTTTGCCACGGATGCGCCCCTGTCCTCTTTTCCTTTGAGCTGCATTAAGGAATTTCACCCATCTGGTCTACGGTATATATGTTGAACCCTCCGGAAGTTATTTCGTAGGGGGCGAGCGCCCAGCTGTGGTTGGTGCCGCGCATCTTCACAACTTCCGCGGTAAGGGTTCTGCGGTCCTCCCTGCTCATCTGGTAGAGCATGATTATGCCGTCGAATATGAAGAATTCCGGAGAATACTTGAGCTTGTCCCTGTCGGCGAAATTTATCTCGACGGTAAGGAACGTGGTCACGTTCAGCCTGCGCAGGTTTGACATGAGCATTAGCATGGACCTGCGGTAGTGGTACTTGTCCACAAGCATGAGCTTGAGCAGCGATATGGAGTCTATGACTACGCACCTGGCGTTGTTGCGCCTGACTATCGCTTCTATGTCGGATATTATGTTTCCGAACGAATACGATGCGGAATCGCTTTCTGTCTGGATCCTGGAGGACGGGTCCTCCCCGTCTATTATTATCATCTGTTTTTTGATGAGGTCGTCTATGTCCTTGAACCCCTTGAAGGCCTGCTTCACGTTGCTGAGCAGGACCTCCGGCTTTTCCTCGAGGGCTATGAAGGCCCCCGGTATTCCAGCCTTGGCGTTGTGGTACAGTATCTCGAACGATAGAAGCGTCTTTCCTGCTCCGGGACCGCCGGCTATTATAGTCTGGTTGTGCTCAGGTACCCCGCCGTCGAGCATTGAGTCAAGTCCCTCTATTCCCGATTTTATTCTCGCCAGCTCGCTCATTTTACCACGCCAAGATTGAATTGCAATCGCACATTTAAATAGGTTTTCAACGGATTATAATTCATTGAAAGAGTGCTAACATGATGAAGCGCCTGATTTACCTAGGGTTCCTGCTGGTCGCGATAAGCATAGTCTCTTATTACGCGATATTCTCGAGCGTGTCGTCTCAGGCGGGCTCGGCCCTGGGCCAGAACGTCACCAGAATTTATGACAACTACAGCCTCAGCGGCAACTCCATAAACGTTTTCGGCTTCAACTCCACGGCAGGCAATGCGAGCATATATCTTGAAAGGTCAAATTCGCCACTTGAGGTGTTCCTGCTTAACGGCACAGGATACGGCAGGTGGAAAGCCGCAATCAACGGTTCCGAAAACGCTTCCGGATACATGGCGCTGGCCAAAAGGCTCGAAGGAAAAGGGGCACTGATGATATATTACAACGTCACTAACGCCACTATACCTGTGGTTTTTTCCAAGCCTGTTTATGCCCAGAACGAATCCAATCTCTCCCTCGGGATATTGGGCAGCGGTAGGTTCTACGTCCTGTCTGCGATGTCACCGCGCTCTGAAGCCGGCAATGCCACCGTAAAAAGCACGCTTGCGGAGGGGATATCGCTTTACGGCAGCTCTGGCATAGCCGGCGAATTCAGCTTTGCCGGAATGGCAGTCACCATAACGCTAGTTGCCGGGCTGATACTCATATTGATAGGCATAATGAAGGAGGACGCAAAAAAGCACGACGACGATATAAAGCCGGAAGCCGTCGATGAGCTTTATAGGGGCATCAGGAACTCCAGCTCTGCAGAGCCGGACGCGAGCAGGCATGGAGCCAAAAGGGGCAAGGCTAAGAAAAGCGGGCGCAGATAGGGTTTACGGCCGCGGCCGCATAAGCTATTTATACGTTTCCTGTCTATACGTAGTTAGACAATAGCCAAAGTTGATACGATGGATGAACTAGCCGAAAAAATAGCAGGAGAGATAGCCTTGTCCGAAAGCCCCGGAAGCGTCATGAAGAAATGGAGGGAGCTTTTCGGAGTGACCCAGGCGGAGCTTTCTGGAGCCATAAAGATATCCGCATCCACCATAAGCGATTACGAAAGCAACAGGAGGCTGAGCCCCGGAGTGGCCATAATAAAGAGGTTCGTGGGGGCGCTTTTCGATATAGACGAGAGCAGGGGCAGCACAGTAAAGGCCAGCCTGGAGAAATTCGCCGGGCAGCAGAAGAACGAGGAATTGCCTTATATAATACACGATTTCAGCATGCCGATAACCGGCTCGGATTTCAACAGGATAATAGAGGGCAAGGTCATAGCGAACCCCAACCAGCTCGACAACATAAAGCTTTTCGGATATACCAAGCTCGACAGCCTTAGGATCATACTTGAAATGCAGCCGGCCGACTACCCGAAGCTCTTCGGCTCTACCACAGAGCGCGTGTTCATATTCCAGAACGTGAGCACCGGAAGGTCGCCGCTAGTTGTAATAAGGGTAGCCCCGATAAAGCCGAGAATAGTTGTCATACACAACCTGACGAACATAGACAAGCTCGCCGTCAAGATAGCGCAGATAGAGAAGATACCTCTTCTGACTAGCAAGCTCTCGATGGAGGAGATAGAGGAAAGGCTAAGCAAGGTATAAATGCGACATGCGGGCTTCAGCCCCACACGTCTGCGCGTATTTCGTTCTGCGGGACGTTGAGCTGCACTAGCGCGTTTTTTATCGCCTGGACGAACGGCAGCGGGCCGCATACGTAAGTCGTCCTGTCGTCGATGTCCGGTGCTGCCTCCTTTATCATGTCTGCATTCACGTGGCCCGTTTTTCCCGTCCAGCCGTCGCCCTCCTGGGGCCTTGTCACGGTTATTAGCAGCTTTATGCCTAGCTCGTCCCTGAGTTTCATGAGCTCGTCCTTCATGATTATTTCGGATGGGAACTTTATGCTGTATATCAGTATTACGTCGGTGCCCGCATTTATCTTCTTTATGTGCCTGAGCATGGACATGAAAGGGGCAAAGCCGGTGCCGCCTGCTATGAAAAGCACTTTCTTGTTCTCTTCGGGCACGAACTTGAACTGGCCGTATGGGCCGGTTATCTGGTATTTGTCTCCAGGCTTGGAAGTGGTAAAATACGATACGTGGCCGCCGTGCTCCTTGACAACGTAGAATTCCATCTCTTCGGAGTTGGGCTCAGACGCTATGGAAAACGCCCTGCCTATGTAGAGCTTCCCGGTGTCCTTGTCGATACCGGATATCATCGCGAACATGCCGGCGTCAAAATCCATGGTGCTTGAGTCAACGGCCTTTAGCCTCACCAGCTGCACCTCCGGAGTTTCGCTCTCGGATTTGGTAAGCTCGTATATTTTTTTTGAAACCGAATACATTTTTCCTTCCATGATTACCACTAAGCCGGGATTTTCGTTTTTATGATTCTCTTTTTTATATGCAATGAATATAAAGGATTTGTAGCTTTGCATTGACCTAAGTGCGTCCTGCTTGAAGCAGTGCGTTGCTGCTGAATCCTGCGAGCGAATGCGAAAACCTATAAATATTGCCAGTGCAGAATCATATTCGTCCCCATTGGAACGGTGAATGTTTATGGTAGAAGGCACTGGCAGAAAACCAAAGAGCGCCGATTACAAGGGCACCGAAGTGGTTCCGGTTTCAAGAAACGATTTATACAACCTGAAGGAGCTTGACATAAAAAAGGAGTACCTCATAAGCGTGGTGCTCCCGTTCGCGCATAAGCGCGAATCTGTTCCGGTAGATACCATTATAGAGGACAGAGCGGGCTTCGGATACATAAGGAGGCTTGTTGCGGAAGAGCTGCCGAGCGGAAGCATAGGGCTTTACGACATAACAACCGAAAGGAAGGCTTATGTTTCTGAGTACAGCGTTTCCTTCGATGCAAATGGAAGGATATGCGCAGCCACGGAAGACAGGGATTTAGGAGGGAAGCACGTAAGCGCGGTTTATGAAGTGAATGAGACGCAGGACGGCTACAAAAGGTCTTTCGAGGCGCATCCGACAAGCGTGACCGTGATACTTAAGCAGGGGAACAGGCAGACAACAAAGCTGTATGTAGACTCTGGATTCAGGGGCGATGACGTATTGGAGGAGATAAAGTTCCCGAACAACTTCGTCCAGGTAATAACGTTGAGGGCTGATGAATAACTATGCTAAAACGGTGAAATCAATGGATAGGAAAAACAATTCCGTGGAGAAAGAGGTTATAGATAAGGTTCTTGAGAAAAGCAACGCGAAGATGGTATTCGACAAAGACGAAATTGCAGTCATAAAGGATCTTGCAGGCGACAGCAAAGACGCTTTGCGCGTGGTGAACGACATAATACTGGCGCACAACAACGAGAAGGGCTTCGTCATGGACATACTTGAGGAATTGCAAAAGAACGATTTTACCGGAAATTCGCTGGTGTCGCTGTATGAGAACTGCGACGGGGACGTTGAGCTCCTCATATGGAACGTAGAAGGGGAAAGGCTTGGAATGCTGCGCAAGGACTATCCCTGATTTTTAGAATCCTTTTCTTTTTTGTTTTAGAAGCACGTACGTTACATGTACGCGCTTATCCTTTTTTGCATTATTATCTCCCTCAGGAGCCTGCTGTTCGCTATCCAGTTTGACGGCTTTATCTCCATCTTCTGCGATATGAACTGAAGCATTTCCGCAGTGTCGTGCAGTATCGTTGGCTTGGTTTCAAGGGTCTCCCTGACGTGCTCCCTTACGTTCCATACGCCCACGGGCATTATGTAGCCTTCGTGGACCTCCCTTAGTATCAAGGCCATTGCCTGCTTCTTCATTCCCTGCAGCTTTTCGGTTGTGGCAAGCCTTCCGGAATAGTAACAGCCGCCTATCTCGGCATAGGTTTTCCTGCCCTTGTAGCCCTCATACGAGCCGTATATCGATATGCTTTTCCCGTCGGCATTCCACACCGTCTTCGGGTAGAATGCCTCTATGGATTCGTACTGCCATGACCCTGGTATAAGGAATATGAGCCAGCGGTTGTCGAGCGCCACGTTGTAGAACGCGTGAATCGCGTCTATGCTTTCGTATCCCTTTATCTCCTCCCTCATTGTTTTTGATATGGTGTCGTCCACAGCAGTTATGCTCCATCTCGTGGGAACGAACTTGCGCGAATTCTTAAGGCCGAAAAGACCGGCAGACAGCGCCTTCTGTATGGAAGAGACCTCCATGCCTTTCTTGTAAAGCTCGTTTATGGCAGTGGTGGCCTTTGCATCCGTGTCGAAATGCATCGATTCTATCATGCGGTCGGCCTTGAAATTGTACACCTTGAAGTTGCTTATCTTGGCGCTTGGGCCGAAAGGCTGCGCCTCGTCGAGAACTTCAGGCTTCATGAACGGCTTTCCGGCAAACCCCAGTTCGGTATCTGCAGGCTTTTCCGCCATTGCCAGGCTCTGCACGTATTCCGGGACTCCCCTCTTTTCCACGTCGTGTATGTTGGATATCTGCATGCCCCTGACAAGCTTTGACCTCATCTCGACTATCTTTTCTATGTCGAAGGGCCTCCATCGCTCGGGCATGCCCATAAGCGACGTATCCCCGAACTCCGGAGGCACCATGGGCCCTATGAAAACCTTTGGATATCCGAACCTGCCTATGAATATGTCGGTAGGGGAGCTTCCGACTATCTCGCTTGATTTTAGTATGTGCAGGGTTTTTGCGTTGTAGTAGTATCTTAGAAGTGCGGGATCGCGCATGTGGGCGTACGCTATCGCGGAGCGTTTTACCGGTATGTCCATCTCCCCTATCTCCTTTATTGCGCTGTGCCTGTCAAAAACCATCAAGGATATTTCCACTTCAATATATTTATCGTTTGGGTTGGCCATTGGGAACTTTTTTAGACTTCCTTTGCAAAGGGTCTTACAGGTGGCGGTTGCATGGCAAAAAGGCACGATGTGGGTTCAAGACTCAAGCGGATTTTCACAGGGGCTGAATTCGACAAGGCGGTAATAATAAATACAGGGTCAAAGGACAGCAACTTTCTTTATCTCAGCGGTTTCACGAGCGGCGTTTTCGAGGACAGCGTGCTCGTAGCCGACAGGAGGGGGATGACGCTGCTGACCAGCGTCCTGGAATACGACATAGCAATGGAGCAGGCGCCCAGCTCAATGGAGGTAAAATGCGTAAGTTCTGGAAAAGAGCAGTGGGACGAGATAAGAAAGGCCGTGGGAAAAAGCGCGGTAGGGCTTGATTATGGATTCCTGCCATACGGCTATGCCCTGGAACTCAGGAAGAACCTGAAAGGTGCCGATTTCAAGGATGCTACTGAAAGATTCGCGGATGCCAGGGAGATAAAGGACGAATACGAGATATCCCTAATGAAGAAGGCGGTCGCAATAACAAAGGAATCGCTCAGGGAGATACCTGCTTATTTCAAGGACAACATGACAGAGAAGGAGCTCAGGGCGAGATTCGAATTTCTCATGGGAGAAAAAGGAGGAGAGGGCCTTGCATTCGACAGCATAGTTTCGTTCGGGCAGAACGCCGCCCTGCCTCACCACATGCCTGACGAAACCAGGCTAAAGGGCAACGAGTTCGTGCTTTTGGACGTGGGCGCAAGATATCAGAACTATTGCGCAGACGTGACCAGGACATTCCTGTTCAAGCCGGACAAATCCACAATGAAATACAAGCGCATGGAGGCCATAATCGATACGGTTAAGGAGGCCCAGGCGCTTGGCTTGAGCTACGTCAAGGACGGCGCAGACGGCATGACAGCGCACGTCGAAGTAGCAAAATTCATAGACAGTGCAAGGGACGGGATTTACAAGGGGCGCTTCATACACTCCCTGGGCCACCAGGTAGGAATAGACGTGCACGACGGAACGGGATTGACGACAAGGAGCAAAATCCTTAGGAAAGGCATGGTTGTAAGCGACGAGCCTGGCATATACATAACCGGATTCGGAGGGGCGCGATTCGAAGACGACGTCCTTGTGGGAAAGGGCCATTCCTCATTTCTTTGAGCCTTTAGACAGCTTGGCGATTATTTCGTTAAGCTCAGATCCGTCTACGTTAAGCCTGTGCTCCGACATGAACGACTTTATGAAAAGCGACAGTTCGTTTTTATCTGAAAGGTTCCTTCCCTTTAGCTCCTTTGAGACCAGGTCCTCGAGTTTCTTTCCGGCAACCCTGCCGAGCCCGTTTGACTTTACTATATCCGTTATTGGTGTTTTGGGCTCCTTTGCTGCGAGCCTGAGCAGCTGCTCCACCGCCTGCTTGGCAACAGCACCTTCGGAAAACATGTCGAATATCTGCTTTACTCTTTCCCCTTCTATCGACTCCACGTCAACTCCGTCGCGCTGGAGCTCCCTGAATTTCTGAAGCAGCACGTTTGCCACGAACTGCTTGTCTATGGACTTGTTTTCAGTTATTTCCCTGTAGAGGGGCAGCCCGGTTGAAAGCATCATGCGCTCGGCCATATCCTCAGAGCCAAGCTCGGATTTGAGCCTGGAGCGTTCCTCCTCGACGCTTATCCTGCGCCTTTTTGCAGAAATGAGCATCTCTTCCATCACATATATGGGCTTGGTGTCCGTCTCCGGATACATCCTTGAGCCGCCCGGAAGCGGCCTCATGAACCTTGTAGTGTAAAGCTCCCTGTTGTCGACAGCCCTGGTCTCTGGAGGCACTATGTCCATGGCCATTTTGGCCCTTTCGATCGCAAGCGCCAGCGCCTTCTCCGCGACATCCTGTTTTGCGGCAACCATTATGAACGAGTCGTTATCCGAAAGCGACAACCTTTTCCTTATCTCCCCTAATTCGCTTCCGCTTATGCTGTATTTCCCCATGTCTTCGTCTCCGTGTATTATGCCCTTGACGCCTGCCATTTTCGCATAGTCGCTTATTTCGCTCCCGAGCCTCCTGCCAGGATTGACCTCCATGCCGATTACGCCCCTGAAGTTCTTGAGCCTGAACCCTAATACGGAGCCTCCGGCTTTCATTGAGGAGAGTATGAGCTTCGATTCCGTGGAAGCGAATATTTCAGTTAGATCCATTTGGCTTTCCGAAACCTCTGCGTTCCTCGATCTTAATAATTTTGCAATCTCGAGAAGCTTCTGCTGGCGCACCACTTCGTTCTCTATATACTTGTCCATGTCTGCAAGCTCTTGAAGCCCCTTTATCTCTATGCGCGAGCCGCCTTTTATTGAGACGTTCACGTCCTGCCTTATCGAGCCTATGCCCCTCTGCACCAAGCCCGTGAGCCTTAGCAGCGTGCCTATGTGCAATGCAACGGATTTGGCCTCCTGCGGGGTCTTTATGTATGGGAACGTGTCTATCTCTATCAGCGGTATGCCTATCCTTGACGTGTCATATTCAGCGTAGGATTCCGCGTTCTTTATTATTCCCGCGCTTTCTTCTTCTAGGAACATCGATGGTATTTCTATTTCGTTACCGTTGACAGTTATGCGGCCGTTTAGCCCTGCAAGCGTGCTCCTTTGGAAAGCGCTGGGATTGCTCCCGTCAACAACCTCCTTCCTCATTGGCTCTAGCTCCGCAGGGACCTTCATGTTCATGGACGCAGCAAGCAGAAGTGCTATGTCCAACGCCTTCCTGTTCATTGTATGAGGAGGCTCCTCGTCTATGTCGACCAGGCATGCGTGCTCGTCGTTGAGCTTGTACATGAAGCTCCGGTCCTTGAGCTCCTCAAACTTTGCAGAGCGGTCTATCTCCCCGAGCTCTCCAGCAACGGCGCGCTGATGCCTCGTGACCTCGTGCCTAGGCGGCAATTCGTCCAAGCTGGCGCTGCAGCTGCAAAAAAGCTTTTCTTCGGTAGCTAGCCTTTGGTGTATCTCGAGCCCGCACATAAAGCCCAGGCTTTTGTAATATGCTTCGTCATGATTTTTTTCCATTCTTATCCCTGGAAATGTTTTCCTGCCTGGCCTTTGCCGATGCGTTCATATGCACGCCAAGTATCGCAATTTTGTAGCCTATGTTTGCGAACAGGAAGAGCAGTATTATTTCGAGCAGCAGCAGGAATGTGCCGCTGGAAGGCAGGTGGGCCCCTATCGCACTGCTAATAGCAGAGCTTATGCTCTGGTTCAGGCTGCTTGCCGATGATGATGTAGTCACGCTGGACGGAGCGTTGGCCTTTGCCATTATGGTGCCGTAGAGGCCGTATCCCATGTAAAGCGTGAATAATATTATCAATACCCCGATCGCAAATGCGGCGTATGCCAATGTTTTCTCCGATTGCATTTTAATCACTCATACAAGGAAGTCTTCATAATCGCTTCTGGAGCTTATCTCTCCGGCCACGTTGGAATTAAGCATCTTTTTTGCAGTATCGGCATCGTAATTCCCAAGAAGCCATGCTAGCTTAACGTATGCGGTTTCAGGAGTCATGTCCTCGCAGTACACCACTCCGGCACCGGATAGCAGCCTTAGATTCCTGTACACGTTTGGATTTACCCTGCCGTAAAGGCATTGCGAAGTCATGCCCACAATTACTCCCTTTTCAACAGCATTCTTTATGTTCGGAAGCCACGAGTAATGCTCGTGCTCCGTTGACACTGGAGTATGCCCCAAGCCAGTGCCCTCTATTATTATGCCCTTGTAGCCCTTGCTTACGTAATAGTCTATTATGCCAGGATCCGAATTTGGATAGGCCTTGACCAAAGCCACGTTCTTTTCGAACCCGACAAGAGGTTCGTTACCCTTTTTATCGCGCTTGGGATTTGCATAATCTTTTGAAACGTAGGTTATCTCCCCTGAATATGAAACAGTGGCAATGTAGCCGTCGTTTATCGGCCTGAAGGCATCCCTTCTGGACGTGTGCATCTTCCTGGCCCTAGTGCCCCTTATGAAGCCGCACTCGCTGTCCGAAGAGGTCTTGTGCATGCATATGCCCACGCCTTTTATTTCCGAGCGTGCAGCAAGAACCACCGAGCAGAAAAGGTTCATGAAAGCGTCTGAAGAGCCCCTGTCGCTGCTCCTTTGCGCGCCGGTAAGCACAACAGGTATGCCTATCCCGTTAAGCATGAATGACAAGGCGGCTGATGCGTAATGCATTGTGTCCGTGCCAATCGTAACTACGACCCCGCGAGAACCCTCCTTCTCTGCTTCGTGGACCCTCTTGGCTATCTCCTGCCATTCAAGGTACGACATGTCCTCGCTCGATATGCTGAAGAGCGGATCGACTTTTAGCTCCGCCACGTTGGCCAATTCGGGAACTTCGTAGAGTAGCTCTTCCGGCTTCAGGAGCATGTATACCCCTCCGGTCTTGTAATCGAGCTTGCTGCCTATGGTGCCCCCGGTGTATATGAGCGTGACTTTTGGCAGCGATTTTTTCTGCGTTATTTCCGAATGCGGAAATTCGTGTACTGGAACTCCCTTCCTTATTTTGCTTATTTTAGCCCCGTCGAACCTTATCCCTGCGTTGTAGCCGTTTTTCATTTTAAGAATTATGATGTCTTCGGAATTCGCTTCGGTGCTAGGCATTAGCTCGCCCTCTTCGCTTATGCCTTCGGCTTCCACCTTTATTATGTCCCCGAACTCTATGCCATTCGACTTGAGGAACTCCATTATCTTCTTTCCGTACATTTTCTTATCGCACCTTTTCAAGCGTTGACTGGCTCAGCATACAATGCATTGGATGTTGCATTATAAATCCTTGCCATAAGCCTTGAGCCAGAGGCCATTCCCGAAGCGTTCTTCGAATTCGGTATGACAACCTGCCTGTAGCTTTCGTCCCTGCCGTTTACCGAAGAGCTGCTGCTTTCCGTTAGAAGCACGCTCTCCTCCGTGCCGATTGCGCTGGCGTTCTTGGAAGCCTGCATGGCCCTTACAATCCTTGAAAGCTCCGAGCTCCTCTCCTTTATGAGCTTATCGTCAAGCTGCCTCATCCTTGATGCGGGAGCGTGCGGCCTTTTTGTGAACTTCGATATGTTTGTGACTTCGGGCTTGAATTCGTTTATGGCCTTAAGCGTAGCCTCGAAATCCGAGTCAGTCTCTCCTGGAAAGCCGACTATTATGTCGGTCTCTATGGTTATGTCCTTCACGCTTTCCCGTATCTCTTTGACCATTTCAAGGTATTTTTCAACGGTATAGCCCCTGCGCATGGAAGCAAGAACGGAATCGCTTCCGGACTGCAAAGGCAGGTGCAGGAACTTGTATACGTGGGGATCCTGCATTGCATCTATGAGCTCCCTGTAATACCTGTGCAGGTGCTCGGGATTGAGCATGCCTATCCTGAGCCTGAAATCCCCTTCGAAGGAGCAAGCCCTGCTTACGAGCTCGGCTATGTTTGTGCCCTTGTCTATGCCGTATGCGCCTGTGTCCTGGGCTGTGAGCTCAAGCTCCTTGGCGCCGTTCCTTATGCTGTATGATATCGCGTTGAGTATACCGGATTCCGAGAAGCTGTTGAGCCTTCCCCTTGCGAATTTTGTTTCGCAGAACGAGCACGAGCTCAGGCATCCGTCGCTGAGAGGTATCTTGGCTATAACGGATTTGCCTGGCGCGTAGAGGCCTATCCTGTCGTACCTGCTCTCTTCCATCAGCATGACTCTTTTGCTAGAGGCAGTATCCTTGGCCGCTTGTGGCATGCCAGCTACGTTCTGGATTTTCGCTATGCTGGCGCTTGGGGCATATTTGCTTATTATGTCGCTGTTGGCCCCTGCCATGCATCCAGTAACAAGCACCTTTTTGCCGCTTTTCTCCAGCCCTGAAAGCCTGTAGGTTATCCTGTTCTGCGTCGCGCCTTTGACCGTGCACGTGTTGAGCAGCACCACGTCGGCATCCGCTTCGCTGGAGCACGTCTCTATGCCTTCGCCCTTCATTGCGCTGGCTATGAGCTCGCTGTCGGCCTGGTTGAAAGTGCATCCGTACGTCTCTATGTATACCTTCAAAAACGCACCCGTAGATACGTTATAATAGCCGTAAAAAGCTAAAACCCTTATGAAAAACATAGGCAGGCACATAAATTAGCAGGAATTTAAGCGTTTACATGATTATACGCCAAAAAGCAGAAACCTGTTTAAATGCAACCATTCCATTTTGCTGTGAAGTATAAAATATTGGGTGAAAATATGATGGGAGGACCAAAAGGAGGATGATAAGTAAGATTTGAGTATTCTTTTTATTATTGCTATTCGTAATTTGCGTTTAAGTGTATATTATCCTAGTTTGCACTTGTATTGATTTTCTTTTTACAAGACTAACATATTGATCACGATATAAGTTGTCGAACTTTCTGTAACAGATGTTGCCTACAATTATACTTTCTACTATTAAAGAGTCAAATTTTACGCCTTTTATCGTATTAGAAAGTTCATGTTCTATTCTTTCCATATCTTCTTCTTTTAATACTGGAAAAAGGTAAAAGATTCCGTCAGGGGTTTTCCATAAAAGCATGCTTGGCTTTGTGCCTTTTACATTGTTAAACATGCAAATATGCAAACATATTTAAACGCGACTATTCCATTTTGCTGTGAAGTATAAAATATTGGGTGAAAATATGATGGGAGGAGCAAACGGCGGATGATAAATAATAAATTTGAGTTAAGTATTCTCTTTAATTATTCTTTGTAATAATATTTTCTTTAGGAGTATAGTGTTCTAGTTTGCGCAGGTATCGATTTCCTTTTAACTAGGCTAGCGTATTGGTCACTGTATAGGTTGTCAAACTTTCTGTAGCAGATGTCGCCCATTATAGCGCTTTCAACGATTAAAGAGTCGAATTTTACGCCTTTTATCGTATTAGAAAGTTCATGTTCTATTCTTTCCATATCGTCCTCTTTCAATACTGG
This sequence comes from Microcaldota archaeon, assembly GCA_021827665.1. Taxonomy (GTDB): domain Archaea; phylum Micrarchaeota; class Micrarchaeia; order Micrarchaeales; family Micrarchaeaceae; genus Micrarchaeum_A. The sequence continues at coordinate 22,368 of JAKAUR010000025.1, read as the reverse complement.
GAATAAGTAAAATATACCGTCAGGGGTTTCCATGTCGCAGATGTAAGAGAATTTGCTAATTACACTGCCAGACTCATTTATTATATATCTGCGGTGATTGTCTCTAGACGTTATGAACTTTTCTTTATTATTTATATTTGCGATTATTATCCCGTCATACTTTTTGTTTAATGAGGTTGCCAATAATGTCGGTCTTATTATTATGTTCTTTCCGTCTTCGTTGCATAGGTCACTGTAAGCCCTTTTTGGGCTGCCTTCAGGCAGGTTGTATCCTCTTTCTATTGACGCAAAGCTTTTTGCACTGTCTTGGTTTAATTCACGAAGCAAAGCATATTCCCTCTGCATAAGGCTGTTTGCGTTAGGCTTTTCTCCGTGCTTCTTTCTGTGCCAGACCTTTTCCTTAAGGACTTCGAAAAACTCCTGCCTCAAGGGCACGAAGCCATAGTCAGTTGCGATAGGCGTTACGTACCATTCAGAATCTATCTTAGATAATGCCGAACTATTTCTTATAGAGTCCAAATCTAAAGAGAGTATAGTATTATTCTCGGCCTCGTAGAATATGATCAGGTCGTAATTTCCTTTGGTTACCAATGCAAGTTGGACTCTTGGAAACGAGGATAAAGCTTTCTTCACATCTTCGTGGCTTGGCTTGCTGCTTATGAACCTTGCAAGGACCATGTACTCCGAGAAGCCAAGATTGTTCATGTTCAATTCGAGGGTGTACTTGATGCTTAGAATCTTCTCGAGCCTTGATATCCTGTATTCCAGCGCATGTATCGGTATACCTGTTATCTTTGACAGCTTTGCGTGCGGAAGCCTTGAATTCATGCTTAACGCTTGGAGCAGTAGAATGTCCTCATTGCCGAATGCCTCTTCCATGGGCCTTTCAGAAGCGCTTTTTCTCTTTTCCTCCAGCTCTTTTTGGTGCTTGAGCATTTTGTTATACTCGAATTCCAGGGCCTTCAGCCTTGCCTCGCTGTTCTTCGGCTTAGCAGGGACTACTACCCCGTTATCGGTTATCCAACCAATATAATGAGTTATCTTTACTGGCTTTTGCCTTTTGCTGTCCCATTTGCTCGTGGCTTCGAATATGCAGAATCTTTTGTTAAGGAATTTAAGCTCTATATGCTCTCCATAAGACATTTTGAGCTCTTCGAAGACCTCTTTTATCTTTCCTGGCGCTTCCACCATGCAAAAGCCAATCTTTTATTTTGATAATATTGGCGCGGATAGGTTATTTATTGGTTCCTATGGGTATATGTATTTAAAATATTATATGATTCTTTTAAAAAATATGATTTTTAAAAAGGCAGTTTGAGGGCACGGGTAGCATAAAGGCAAATTTTATTTATAAGGAGAAACCCATAATCTTACTCAAGCAATGTGTGGGGGATTCTAATGAAGAATGGTAGGATAATGCTTTTCGCTATGCCTCTTGTTTTCCACCCATGTACCGTTTCCTCCGCACATTGTATTACGTTAATAGGTGGGAGTCATGTTCGGATGGAATAGGAAAAAGAACTTGGTTGAAGAAAACAACGACAGTAGGCCAGTGAAGATGGTGCAGATATCCGAGAATGTCTACAGATTCGTCTGGGCTGACGAATAATAGCGCTGATAATTAATCAGGTGGGGAAATGAGTCAAAAACAAAACAAGAGCGGGAGCGCTGCGAAGCAGCGCATTAAGGATCCGAAGAAGTTCTTTGTTGTTAGGAAGAACGGCAAGATTTATCATAAATTCTTCCTCATAAAGCCCAAAGAAGGAATGGACCTAAACATGCTTGCTAACGATCTTGCTTCTCTTCCCGACGTACTCGAGGTTTATGCGACTGAAGGAACCATTGGCTTCATGGTAAAGGCAAGGTTTGATGGAGAAAAAGAGCCAGAGCAAGTTGCACGTTACATTGAAAAAAATGTTTCTAAGGATTACGGGACCCTTGTAAGTTATATAAATTTCAAGAGGTGCGCAAAATGAAGATAAGGCATTGGTACTACAGGCACTTCGACAACGACAGGCTCCTGGAAGAGCTTTCGAAGCCGGTTGAAGGGGAATACATCGTAATAAAGGAGGGAAACATGCTCAGCAGGATCAGGAAGGATGAGGTTGACGCTTACATGGAGTTCAAGAGGAAAAGGGCAGAGGCAATGCTGAAGGAGTATGAGGAGTACCTTTCAAGCAAGTCTGCCGGGCGATAGGGCTCTTGTCGGCTCGGAGCACAAGCCACAGAAGCTATTTATTATTTGCCATGCCTAAATACATGCTATGATTCTTAATGTACATCATCGATGTGCATTGGCTTAGAAGGTAAGATAAAATGGTTACATATTGCGAAAGATGCAAGAAGGAGATATACAGGCAGTACAAGTGCGATTATTGCGGCAGGACCATATGCAGCAGCTGCATAAAGAGCTCGCAGACGGCCACCAAAATACTCAAAATGACGATATGCAAGGACTGCTGGAGCAACATGGCGAAGCGCAAGGCCTACAAGTCAAAGAGGCTGGTTGTAGCTCAGCAGCAGAAGTGAGTTGCACATAGCCTTTTTATAGGATTAATCCGAAATCCTTCTGGTGCTGGCTGTGTTGGACCTCAATGCTAACGAACTAGAAATGCTTAACTACTGGAAGGAAACCGACGTCCTGGGAAGGCTCAGGGCTAGAAACAAGGGCAGGAAGCCCTTCTATTTTCTCGACGGGCCTCCATATACCACAGGAGACCTGCACCCAGGGCAGATGTGGGTCAAGACTGTAAAAGACATAACGCTTAGATACAGGAGGATGCGCGGATACGACGTAAGGGACATACCTGGATACGACGTGCACGGCCTCCCGATAGAGAATAAAGTGGAGAAGAAGCTTGAGCTCAAGTCCAAGCAGGACATAGAGGACAAGATAGGCGTAGCGGAATTCATAAAGCAGTGCAGGGCTTACGTGGAGGCCGGCATAGGCAGGATGGACAGCGACTTCGAACGCTTCGGCATAACGCTTGATTTCGCGCACCCGTACATACCGTTCAACAAACAATACATAGAGACCGGATGGAGCATATTCAAGCAGATAAGCGACAAGGGGCTTTTGTACAGGGATACGAAGGCAACGCTTTACTGTCCCCACTGCCAGACATCGGTTTCCCAAGGCACGATGGAAGCCGAGTATATGCAGGACAACGATCCTTCGATAGCGGTTCCTTTCACTGTGATAAAAAACGATTCCAAGGCCAGGATAAGCCTTGCGGACGGGAGTTATTCTCTCTTAATATGGACGACCACGCCGTGGACCCTTCCGGCAAACGTCGCGATAGCGGTCAACCCGAAGGAGCTTTACGTTCTTGCGAAGTTCGGAGGCAAAAATTTCATAGTAGCAAAGAAGAGGCTTGATGAAACCGCTTCCATGCTTGACGAGAGCCACGTCGTTCTTGAGGAATTCTACGGCTCCGAGCTTGAGGGCATGGCGTACGCCAACCCGCTTGAGGAAAACTCGCCGAAGCAGAAGGAGCTCAGGAAATACCACAAGGTGGTGCTTTCGGAGGAGCTGGTTACAATGGACGACGGGACCGGACTGGTGCACATAGCGCCAGGACACGGGCTCGAGGACTACAACCTCGGAAAGAAGCTAGGCCTTCCGATATTCTGTCCGGTAAATGGAAAGGCGGAATACACAAAGGATGCGGGCAAATACGAAGGCATGAAGGTCCCCGAAGAGGCCAACAAGGCAGTAATGGACGATTTGAAGTCAATGGGGGCGCTTCTTTACAAGGGCAGCATAACCCACAGCTATCCTCACTGCTGGAGGTGCGATTCGAAGCTCATTTATATAGCAACCCCGCAGTGGTTTTTCAACATAGCCAAGGTGAAAACTAAGCTGCTTTCTGAAAATTCGAAAGTTTCTTGGCACCCACAGGAAGCCATGCAATGGCAGGCCGACGTGCTCAAAAGCTCCCCTGATTGGTGCATATCCAGGCAGAGGTACTGGGGCATACCGATACCGATATGGGAGTGCGAAAAATGCGGAGACACAAAGGTCATAGGCTCGATGGAAGAGCTGGCAAAGCACGCGACGAACAAGGAAAAAGTAGAGCATCTGGACGACCTGCACAGGCCGTACATAGACGAAATAGAGCTTAAATGCGAAAAATGCGGAGGCATAATGCGCAGGGTAAAGGACGTCACAGACGTGTGGTTCGATTCGAGCATAGCCTCTAGGGCGAGCATAGATTCGGAGAAGGAGTTCGAGAGGCTTTTCCCGATAGATTACATAATAGAAGGCAAGGACCAGCTCAGGGGATGGTTTTCAGGATTGCTGAAGATAAGCGTGCTCGCTTATGGCAAAAGGCCCTTCAAGAACGTCGGAGTCGACGGAATGCTCCTGAGCGAGGACGGACGCGAGATGCACAAGAAGCTCGGAAACTACATAGCGATAGCCGGACTGCTTAAGCTAACCAACGCGGATTCGTTCAGGATATGGAGCTCAGGGCATACGCCGTGGCTCGACCTTTCGTTCAACAGGAGCGAGATAAGGGATTCCGAGAGGACCATAAACGTGCTTTACAACGCCGCTAACCTCATAGACGAATACGGAAAGCTAATAGGCACAAAGCCAAAGTGGACGCTACCTAAATCCGAAGGGCTCGAGAGGGAAGAGCTGTGGATACTTTCCAGGGTCCAGAGCTTAATAGAGAAGGTAACAACTGCCCTGGAAAATTACGAGGCGCACAATGCGGTTTCCGCGCTCAAGGAGTTCATAAGCGACGACTTCAGCAGGTTCTACCTCAAGGTTGCAAAGAGGAAGCTGCTGGGCTACGACAAGAGCCAGCAGAAGAAGGTCCTTAACGTCGTAAGCTATTGCCTGAACGCCGTGCTTACGCTTTCGTCGCCTGTGATACCGTTCACTTCGGATTACATAGCGCTGCGCATGCTGAAAAGCGTTGACGACAGCGTGTCAATGCAGAAATGGCCTAAGGCGAAGACCGAACTCATAAACAGGGAGCTGGAGAGCACTTTCGACATGGTCAAGGAATCGATAAGCGCTTTGCTTAACAACAGGGAAGCGGTGAAGGTTCCGCTAAGGTGGCCGGTCAAGCAGGCGCTCATAGAGACGACCAGCGACGAGGTTTACAACACGCTCTCTAGAATGTCGGACATAATAGGGGATTACACCAACGCCAAGGAGGTGCTCGTAAAGAAGGTCAGCAGCATAGGGCTTGAGGCTAAGCCGCAGTTCCAGCGCTTGGGGCCTGACTTCAAGCAGAACGCCTCGTTTATAGCGAAGTCGATATCCGAAGCTAACCCTGAAGAGATAAAGTCGGCATTGGATTCCTACGGAAAGTACGCAGTGCATACGGAGAAGGGAGTCTTTGACATAGGCCCTGAGCACGTTGTGATATCGGAATTCAACACGAGCGAAGGAATGAAGAAGTTCAAGTACGGCTACGCCAAGGTTGACAGCGAGATAAGCAGGGAGCTCGCGGACGAGGCTTTCCTCAGGGAGCTGGAGCGCAGGATACAGATGGAGCGCAAGGCGGAAGGGCTTAAGAGATCGGACAAGATAGAGGCGTACATAAGCGCGGACGATGACACCGTTTCGACGATAAGGAAGTTCTCGGAGCAGTTTGCCAAGGACATAAACGCTAAAAAGGTCGAGTTCGTCCCGGAAATACCTGGATCGCTGAAGCCGGTGCCGCTCGACCTTATGGATACAAAGCTCAGAATTGCGATCAAGAAGACAGGGATGTGACAATGCGTGCGATGAGCACGGAGAGCTCATACAAAAGCGTAGAGAGGCTTCTTTTTTCCAAAGGCAGGAATCTTTACGTAATATCCCCGTTCGTGAGCACCTATTACCTAAAAATCCTGAAGAGGATATCCTCCAGGAAGAACGTCTACCTTATAACGAGCGAAAGCGCGTTCAAAAAATCTGTTGAGATATCAGGATCCAGGCCCTTCGGCAAGCCAAAGGCGGCGCACGCCGCAGCAGTGCTTGCTATGTTCGTTGCGTCGTACCTGGCAAGCGAGTACATAATCGCGCTCATCTTTTTAGACGTGATGGCGGCATGGTGCATGTTCTATCCGATTGGGATGGCGGGCAGATCTAAGAAGGGCAGGATGCACGTCAGGGTCGTCAGGGGCAACTTCGTCCATGAAAAGGTCTACATATCCGACTCGATGGCGATAACTGGCAGCGCAAACCTCACCTATTCGGGAATGCACAAAAATACGGAAAGGATAAGCATAATAGACGACAGGAAGGAGATAGGCGAGCTCAGGAGGCATTTCGACGAGCTGTGGCACAGGGCCGAGGGCTGAGCCCAGGCAATAAATTGCGCAAGATATAATAAACTTGTTTGCCTCTTGTATTTATGGCGGACAGGCAAAAGGTTAATATATCTGAAAAAAGAAATGTTTATAATGGTGGTGTAGTGGGTGGTGGGCATAGACCCAATTACAAGGGTCAGAGTGCATTGGAGTATCTGATAACCTACGGCTGGGCGATACTCATAATAGTGGCTGTCGTCGGAATGCTTTATTTCTACCTGATAGTGCCCATGTCGGTTCCTCCGAACAATTGCGAGGTCATAGTAGGGGTATCATGCTCGAACTACAACGTTGCGCTTAGCCCGGTTTCCAAGAATACCGCAAATGTAAGCCTGATGCTTGAAAACCCGGAGTATTACCCGATAGAGGATCCTGTTATGGTGGTGGGGGTAGGCACAAGCAATTACAGCGTTGCGTGCTCGCCCTCTTTTGTCAATCCTGGAGCCACATACGTATGCTCGGCCCAGATGCCAGACAGCTTTGGCAACCACCTTAAGGCTGACGTTTACATAAAGGAATATAACTGCGGATTGAGCAAGTACGGTGAGTTCAACGGCACGTGCGCCGATCCGCCAATGCAGATTTACAAGGGAGCGATATACGATACCTTTGACCAGAACATAACCTCAAGGCCCACGAGGATGGGGATAAGCCCGAGCACTGCAACAGTTGCAGCAGGGCAGGATTACAACATCAACAGCACGTTCTATTTTGCAGGAGTGCCTACGCACGACATAACAATAAACTACACGCTTAACAATACCGACGCAAAGCTTGAAAACGCCAAGGGATTCACAGGCTCTTCAGGAAACGCGACTGACACCCTGTACGCAGTGCATGCAGGTACCGTGAAGGTTACCGCATCGTTTGACGGCTATAGCGCCAACGCGGTAATTACCATAGGATAGGCGTTTTGCCCCTCCCTTTTGTTTTCCGACGACAAAATAATTTGCCCTTGTCACTTTTTTGCCGATTACGCAGCTATTTCTAAATTCTTGTTAGAAAGTTCCACAAAACCAATAAATATAACAAGATTCAACTAATTATGTAGCGAGAAGCGAAGTTGATTCCATATGGAGTCCAAACAAAAACGTGGGGTACAAGAACTGGGGGATAGCATAAAACAGCTCGCAGATGAAATATGCGACGAGCAGGAACTGGAGCAGTCCTTTGCAAGCGAATTGCAGGAGACCGTGGACCTTGGGGCCATGATTGCTGCAATAATAAAGGAGGAACCGGACCAGAATACAAAAGCAGCGATATCCAACGCGATAGCGCAAAGCACAATACGCATGGTGAAAAAGGCGAACGCGATAAGGAAGAAAAAGCAGATTAGATTCGGCCCAGCCGCAGTGGTAATAGCTGCAAAGGAATGAATCTGAGCTAGCAAATGCGGTGCCGCGATTGCGGCACCATTCACCCTCATCATTTCGGCTTTAATTTTTTCTTTTTCTTTGTTTCTCTTTATTTTGCATCCTTATAGAAAGCCATTTTAAGCTTATCAATAAAACTTATTCTTGAATATCCTTATTGTAGATAGGCGATCGTAGTCTAGCCTGGTAGGACTTTGCCCCTCCAAGGCAAAAACCCGGGTTCAAATCCCGGCGATCGCATTTATGCTTTACGAGAGAGGCGTGTGCAGTTCCCTTATATAAAGGCTTTTGTATTTTTCCATACTATTTTATGCATTATATATCACTAGAAGTTTGATTTATTAAAGCGAAAGCATTTTTACTTGTGCATAATAAACCATAACAACTAAGAAAAGTTATGTAGTTTGATCGCTGGGCTACGATAAGAAAGCTCGGTGCAGTATTGTTTACAACCCCTTCTTCAAGCACATATTGTGTGCCGTTTGCAGATCCCAAAGTTATATAAGTGTTAGGGGTCTTCTTCAAGGATAACGCATATTCGCTAAAAAGCAAACTCGCTTGAGGCGTATCCCAAGTCTGTGCGGTTATATTCGCATACATTGTTCTTGAACTATTTACAAAAGTGAAGTTATAAAAGGTGACTAAAAACCCACCATTCGCAGTTATATCTGCTAGAGAAACCCCGTATGACAAGTCTTCTTTTATAGGGGTAGGAAATACATAAAACGAACCACCGATGCCAGTCGCATTTATAGAAAGAGGGTTTTCTGAATAAAATCCATATCCAAATATGCCACTTAATTGTATTTGTGTTAAGTAGGGTTTATTAATATTTGATACCACAGTCGGTGAAACAAAATAATTTGTATGAAGCGCAATAACATAAGCAAACAGAATTAACACAATCAGAGAGATTGCTGCAGATACATTTCTTTTTATATGTGTCTTTATGGCATACATCCTTAAGAATCCACCAATAATAGAACCAAATAAGACACTAACAAATACAATTATCGCAACTAAAAATAAACTTAAACTAATATAAGATATCGCTAAAGATATTATCATTACAGAGATAAGGTTTTCATACATATACAGACGTCTAGAAGCTATAATATCATATAAAGCCATGATAAAAATTAATACAATAAAATTCGTCAAGAAAACAAGGCTTGTAAAATAGCTTGATATACCAAGATTTAAGTTTTCTTTTATGAGGCCCAAAGTTCCCAAGGAAAGAATAAATACAATTATGGCAAAAACTACAGATTTTATAGTTATTTTTAAGATTGCTTTCTTTTCTAAAGGTGATCTAACATTTGGCGAATATTTTTTCATTTTATTACCTAAATCTTTTATTTCCTTCTTAACCTATAAACCTCCTTGTCAGGCTTTTTAGCCATTGCGTTACGCTTCTAGATTAATAGGCTATTGTCTCCCATTTTCTGAAAGAGTACTCTCTTTCTTTAGCCTATCTATAAATCAAAGCGAAAAAATAAAAAGACATCTATGGTAATTACTTGTGATGCTATGGGCATATTTGATGAAGATAAGTATGAGGTGTTTGAAGTAGCATACAATTTTATAAATGAGTGGCAGCCTGAGCAGAATTATAATTCCGAAAACAAATATCATGAAGACTTGTTCAAGTTTTTAAGTAGCAAGGCGAAGAAGTATCCCCTCAAAAGGAGTCAGGAAGGCGTCTAGCGGATATAGGTGTTGGTAGTAGGATAAGTATAGAGGTAAAGAAAGACTTACACAATAAAGCAGAAGCAGATAGACTTGGTGGGCAATTAATGAATTTTTTGAGTGATTATAAGTATGGTGTAATAACTGTCTTTTGTGGAAAGACAGATTTAAACACATTGAATTATGTAAAAGCACAAAAGGCAAAGCTTCTTGCACCGTACACCAATGCTGGAATACTATCGACCACTACTGACAAATACTTAGGTTTTATAGAGAAGCTTTAATTTTACCTTCGGCTAGTAAATAAAATAGTTATTTTATTTACGATAAGAAAAGGTATATATTTTATTATTGATTTTAAATAGTTATAGCTAAAGTTTAAAGATTTAACACCCAATAGTTTCATATAAAAGTTTTAAGTGATGAATTGTGCAATAAATGCCCTCGTGTTCCAGACATGGAAGCAAGGAAAAAAGGTGGACTTGGGAACATGTTTGCAACTAAGCCTTGTCCTTGTAAATGCAATCATACAACCATAATAACGGAGCAAAAACAACAGTATACTGGTGAAACAAAATCAGGAAGGGCTATTTATAAACCTTATACTGTTACTTATGAATATTGTAAGGAGTGCGGGCATAAATGGAAAATTGCTGGTGGTACAGCGTGCTTTATTGCAACAGCTGCATATGGGACACCATTTGCATATGAAATTAATGTATTAAGGGAGTGGAGAGACGAAAGCCTGCTAAAAAATCCATTAGGGCATGTTTTTGTTAACTTTTACTATCATATCAGTCCACCTATTGCAAAGTTAATAGAAAAATCAGAGTTCTCAAAAAAGCTCGTTCGGGCATTTTTAACACCGTTTGTTAGATACTTGAAAAAAAGAAGGGAATCAGTTAATAAAAATAATAAAGAGAGGTAAATTTCCTTTAAAAACTATTGTTTATTCGTGTTTAACTAAACAGTCTTTACCCAAATCAGCAAATACTTGCTTAAAGGCAATCGTTTAAATTTAGAGCAAAGCGTTGTATAAATGAAAATGCTAAATAATTAAGTAAAATGTATATTATTGAGTATATTTATTAAACGAATAGTGTTGTATGTCTTAAGTGAATTACGCTTTAGCCACGAAGTTGGGCGATCGCACTTGATTTTTGTTGCCTTTAGTCCACTACCACGGCAAGGTGTGTTTGCAGATACGATGTGCGCGCATGCGTAATTATAAATTAAACAGTAGGTGCTGTGGAACAGTGAATATACCATTTAAGACAACAGGTAGAGAAATATTGATATCGGCATCGACGCTCTTTTTCCGTCTAAAACAGTGGCTCCGGACTTGGTAAGAACGTATCCTTTTTCCGTGTTAAGATCCGAAGTTTTCCCATTTCCGTACTTTACCTCTATACCCACTCCGTTCACTACGAAGTCGACTTCCTTATCCTGTTTCGTGCGCAGGTAGTTCAGCCCATCTTGATATTTCCTGCTAAGCATCGATCCGACCACCCCTTCAACTATCTTAGGTTTGTCGCTTTCTGATATAGCATTTGCTCCAGCCGAATATAAGTGCATTACCCGGTAAATGAACGGATCGACAAAGTAGCTCTTTTTGTTGCTTCTGTACATTACCCTTTTGTCTTGTATTTTGTAAATCGTATTCAATATGAAAAGCTTGCCCATCGCTTCGATGTACGCTTCGACGGTCTTGTGGGAACCGATAGATGTGCGCTTTGCTATGCTGTTCGACGAATAGCACGAACCATAGCTTTCGAATATTCCGTACAAAGTCTCTTTAAATGTGGTTTCGCTAAGCCCTGTCTTGAAAAGATCGCTCAAAAGCGCGTCCCTGTATATTTCTCCGTATACATTGAAAGGGTCCTTTTTCGCATTGAAAAACAGGTAAGATGTCGAAAGCAATCCCCCAGTTACAAAAGAGTAGCTTTCGAACAGCCTGTTTATTTCTGAGAGATGGGGCATAAGATTTGTAGACGCTTTATATGCCTCTTCTATATTGTTTAGGTCTATGGTTTTCGCATTTTTAATCTTTCCGTAAAACAAATCAACGTACTCCCTGAAGCTCAACGGATAAAAATACCTCTTCTTTATGTTCCTGCCTGGCAGCGTTTCCTTTTGCAGAGACATGGAGGAAGAGCCGGTTACCCAGATGGTCTTATCTTTCAGGTAATCGGAGTTGAACAGAGCCAACAGCGCAACGTTCCAGTCCTTCACAAACGTGATTTCGTCGAGAAAAAGGTAACGCCTAGAGGCTTTATCGCTTATGCTGTCGAAATATTGCACAAGCTCCAAGATGTCCTGTTTATCGGAAAGCGCATCGCAGGAAAAGAACAGCACGTTTTTTGGATCCACGCGGTTTTTCTCGAGAAGTTCGAGCACGGCCAGCTTCATATATGTAGTTTTGCCAACTTGCCTGGGCCCAAGTATTATTAGATTATCACCTGTGGGAAAGTCGTACTGCTTGCCCGGCTTATTAGCCATTGCCGCCTTTACTTTTTCATCTTTTTCTATCGTGTGGTAGTCAATCCACCAAGGATTCTGTTCATTCACAAAATTTGTATTAAGCATATTTGGTATTTAAATACCAAAATATAAATACTTTTGGGTATTCTATTACCAAAATATGCTAACTTCTAGATTGGCTCTTAAACCCTTGGTCTTCGGCTTGCCAGCTGTGAAAGTTACCTATGCTTCTTATGCTCCTTCCTGCTGTAGCCGTATGCGGCTATTGCCGCAATGATGATTATTACGATTAGTATTGCGGTTAGCGGCAGTATTGTTTGCGACCCATGGGATGGCGCTACAGGCGCAGAAGGGATTGTCGTAGTTGTCTTGATCGTTGTTGTTGCAGTAGTTGTTGCTGGAACGGTCTTCTGGAAAATGCCCAGTATCGGGTCTTTTGGCACTACGAAAGAGACCGTGCACGATGTGGCGTTTACCGAGAAAGGCATTATAGCAATCCACGTGCCGTTGACAATCTCGAATGGCTTGATAAGAGATGAGTTGATTCCGCACAGGTATGGTGATGTCACTTCGGTAGAGACGTTGCCGCCTGTGGAAACGCTGATGTTGAGCGCACTTATGAGCGTGTAGTTTGCAAGGTAAGGCAGCGAGTATGACGTCTCGTTGGTCATGTTGACGGATGCCTGCACTTGTGTTGATGATGGCGTAGTGAGCACTACAAAAACGTGCATGTTAGTAAAGTTTATCGAAAGCGGCGATGGGGAAGAGACGTTGCCACTCTGGGTGGTGAACCTGCTTGCAGGCGTTATGGTGGTTGTCGGGGGTATGGTTGTTGTAGAGGTGCTTGTCACGTTAGTTATCGTTGGAGCGGATATGGAATATATGCTCTTTATGTTATGTATATAGGTTGAATAAAGTTTGCCGCACGGGATTCCAGAGCCCAGTCCGTACACGTCGTTCTGGTAGGCATATGCGTTAGAGCCAATGGAAACGCTGCATGCCCAGCTCACATTGATGTAAGGCGTAAGCAGGGAGACGGTAATCGGCAGTTGATTCTGGTAGTAAGACACGCTTCCGTTGCTCTCATATACGGTATAAACGGGCTGCGCAGACGCAAGCGTCGAGTTTATGTTGTCGGAAAGCGTAAATGAGTATGTTGCAGGTCCGCCGCCTGAATGGTGAACTGCATTTATTATTATCGCGCTTGGTACGGAATTGAAGGAGAATGGAGAACTGGCGTCATCTACTGCATTCACTGCAAATACAACATCGCCCCCTGAAGTGCTGGTAGTGTTCAATTGGAGCGAATTAAAGGTTATGGTGTTGGGCTCTGCACTTCCGACACCGAGTACAATCGTGTTGTAAGTAGTTCCTGGAATTGCGTTTGCGCCGTTTATCTGTATTGGAAGGGAGTTGCTGACGAGCACCAAGTTCGCCGTAATGGGCAAGGTTCCGCCATAGCGTTTTTGCGTTCTGATCTTGCTGCTTTTCGATGCGCTGCATGGCATGCGCCTTTGCAGGCGCTATGCGCGTACAGGCACACTCACGGAGGCGACAGCAGGTGCTGTGGTACTGCAGCCACTCCTACTACCACCGCAAGAAGCGATGCGAGCAGGAGGAATATCCAGAATATGACCAGCAGCGCCGTATATGTGTTCGAAGCCTTGCTCTTTGCCGGCAGCCTGTCGTATATCAGCGTTGCAGGATACGTAAAAACCCCGGCCAATCCGAATCCTATGTAAAGCCCGAGCGTTGCCAGAGGGCTGGATGTCATCTTTATGAAGTATGCGCTGAAGCCGTAGTATATTGCGAGAAGGCCTGAGAAAAGGGCGAATATGCCTACGTACTGCATGTTCTGCCTGAACCACAAAGCTATCGATATCCCGGTTATCGCTATGCCTATCAGCAGGAACGGATCGTAGAAAAGCGTGTTGTAGCTGCCTGGGAGCGGCCATGTCATCTCCCCAAATAGCCCAAGTATAAGCATAAGTATGCCCAGAAGCCCAAGCGGAACAGCTCCGGGCCTCATCGCATCCTTTATGCCTTTTACTCCGTTGGTTTTGTAATACATGTATGCAGAAGCCGTAGTGTACAATGAGACTATGCCTGCGAGCGCAAGCATGAAAAGCTCCAATGCCAAGTCATCAATGAAAACCATTGCATTACCTCATTAGCCTGATACAAAATCCAATCGCACATATTTAAGGATATATGCTGTGACAATACCAAGGGCATGCTGGACGGCTGCATGGATTTAGAGTTGGGGTTGCGTGCCGAATGCGGGAGCGCATTTAGGCATTGAAAATCTGACGCGTCGATATTCATATCGTGCTTTATACGTGCTTTCATTGATGTAAGCTACCCTTTTTTAATTTTTGCTGAGCTTATTTGCCGTATAGGTGCACCCATTGCCCGGCAGCGTTGATATTACAAACCAGGAACATCCGAGTGAGGACGATGATAGCGAGGGCAAAGGCCTTCGCGGGATGCTCGACAGCGTCAAGTCCCTCGTGGAGTTCTTCTACATAAAGGACGTCCCCTCTTACGGCAACAACTTCTTTTTCACCATAGGGATATACCTGCTCGAGCTTTTCGGCGTGCTCGCAATCACCGGCATGGTGATGGTAATATTCGGGCCGTACTGGTGGAACCTTACCACTGTCGGCACATTCTTCAGGAGCATACATCTCTGGGCCGCGGAGGCATTCGTGACTCTTATATTTGTGCATCTTTTCGTACAGTTCGCAACGTCCTCCTTCAAAAGGAAGAAGCTGGTGTGGATGCTCGGGAGCCTGATGCTCTTCCTCGTATTCCTCGAATACGCTTTCGGCATAGGGGTCCAGGGCGGCTTCGTCGCACAGTGGAACGCCAATGCAGGAGCGGACCTGTGGAATGGGATGGGCCTTGGCTACTGGATAAACCCGCTCAACATGGCCGCTGTGCTAAGCTGGCATATTGCCATAGTCCCGATACTGCTCGCCATACTGATGTTCGCGCATTACATGCTGGTCAAGCAGAAGGGGTTGAGCAAGCCCTACCGCAAGGAGATACCATACGGCATGGTCCCGGCAAACCACAGGACGATGTATAAGCGCATGGTTTATGTTTTAATAATAGTTCTTCTCTTTGCGGTATTCCTGCGCTCGCCGTATATTGCCCCGCTCACGATACAACAGGTGGCAAACACCACGCCAAACGTAATGGCCATGACGCTGATAAGCGAATTCAACTATAGCTCCGGGACCGCAACCTATCTTGATACGATAGACCCTTACACTTTCAGCACTAGGAACGCGTACGTTACCGAGCCTTACGGACAGTACATCGAGGTTACTGGCTCAAAGAACTACGAAAGCATGCTGCTCGACGAATCTCCGTCGGAGCTTAATTCGAGCCTGGCTTCAGCCTACTCCTACTTCGAATCGAACGGCTCCATCTCTAAAGGGCTCAACTCTTCCAATCCTGCAATCGTCCTTTTCTCCCAGCTTACGTACATGGCGCAGACAGGCCTTTACCAGGATGCGCTATCGGGCAGCCTCCAAAATCCGCTCAACGAGACTTATGAGATAAGGTTCCTTGCGGATTCAAAGGCCCTGTATTCGTACGGCACAAAATACGGGCTAAGGACCGCGCAGTGGGGCATGCTCAAGGCCGGAAGCGAGTGGTGGCAGATAGGCAGCTATTGGACCGCGCCTTACAACTACATGGAGATACTCACCGCAGGCATACCCTGGTGGGGCGACCTGGAAAACGGACTGATTGCGCTTTTCGCGTTTGCGATTCTGGTGTTCTTCCCGTTCATACCTGGGCTTAGGAGCATACCCGACAAGCTCAAGCTCTACAAGATTTTCTGGAACAAGCATACCATACCTGAGATGAAAGATAAAGGCAAGAAAAAGCGCTAGCCGCCATGATTGCTTATTGTCTAACCCCAACTTCGTCTTTTTAATATGCCGTTTGCAATCACTTAGGATTTGCATGATGGCTTACAAGGAGGCATTTGGACAATTGGAAAGCGAAAGCGAGGCAATGCGCGTCAGGATAGACCCCAAGATTGGCATAAACAAGCTCATAGTAGAAGCGCCACAGACGTATTTCAGCTATGTGGAGCTCGCGAACGCGCTCAATGCCAAGGACGCCAGGGGCAGAAAGGTCGAGCCAATGAAGATAAAGGACGGGCTCGGGATAGAGAAGGCCAGGCTTCCGACGTATTCGCAGTCCAACGTCACCATGGCCGCGAACGCGATATATTCCTTCATAAAGAACGTCGATTCCGACTCCAACGACAGGGAGAAGTTTTTCGCCGAAAAACCGGTGAGCATATACTACGCGACTGAGAGCAATCCGGATTTCAGCAGGCCGGAAGCCGAGATAGCCCTCGGCCTCGTGTACTCAAGGCTTCTCGAAGAGGACGAGAAAAGGTACAGGCCGTATGTCGAGGCGCTGAAGAATTCCGGGCTGCAGCAAAACACCTTCGCGTGCGCAGGCGCCGGGCTGGCACTTTCAAGCGCCCTCAGCGAGGTGTATTCGAATTCGAGCTTTGGCATAGGCAGCTCTGCCATAATAATCTCGGCTGATACCGCAGTATATGACAGCAAAAGGGCCCCTGACGCAGAGACCACGCAGGGAAGCGCGGCTACGCTTATGTGGATAACCACTGAGCCTGAGCTCGTAAGCGTAAACTACAAGGGAGCTTATGGAAGGTTCAACGTTCCTTTTCCCGATTTCACAAAATTCGGGGTCGATACCCCGTTCGTTCACGGCAAGTTCTCCGAGAAGGGCTACGTCTATGCAGTGGCCATGGCGCTCGGCGACATGGAAAGCAAGCTGTCAAGGCAGGAAAGGAAGGCTTTCAAGGCAAATTATGCCGACGAGGATTATGATGGAGGCACGTACAGGGGCAGGAAGCTCAACAAACTCCTGGATGGCGACGAATTCCGGGAGAAAATGAAGTTTTTCATAAGCCACGTGCCCTTCCCGAAGCAGGCAATATACTTCGCTAGCTTCCTCTTCGAGCACTACCTGAAGAACTACGAGCAGAATGCATTCGAGGCCATGCAGCAGAGGGAATCCCTGGGGGCCAGCCCGTTGGGAGACAAGAGCCTTGCTGAACTTTTCACCGAAAAGCTCGCCGGATTCCGCGGCGTTCACGATGCAGACATAGTGCCATACATAGAATCGGACAAGGAGATAAACGCATACTGGGAATGGCTCGGAAAGCTAAGGAAGCAGCCGGAATTCGAGGAGTTTCTCGATCGCATGCACATAAGGGACGCTCTCGCTCTGCCGTCGCAGGTCGGCAACTCGTATACCGGCTCGACAGTAGTGGCCATAGCAAGCCTGCTAAAGAGCGGAAAGGTTTACCCCGGGGACACCGGAGCGTGCGCGTTCTTCGGCAGCGGAATGGTGGCCCTGGCATACCAGATGGAGATAACCGCCACGCAGGAATCCGTGGCAAGAAACCTCATTATCGGAATCGACAGAAAGGGTGAGCTACCCTTGGAAGCGCAGAATTACGAGCCACTTCACGAAAAGCTCATACTCGGAGATGCGAGAAGGTCCATGATAGGCGAGGAAAAGAGCCTCATAGACATGGATGCGGAACTGCTCAGGGGAAAGCTGCCAGAAGGTTTCCTTATAAGGAGGCGCAACGTTAACGGGACGTGGGAAGCGGAATTTGTAGAAAACGGAAGAAGGAACGTGCTGAGGCCAAGGCTGTGATTGATTATCGGCTGTGCTTTAGTGCGATACAAGAACAAAAGAAAAGAAGAAGAATTTAATTAGCTCCGAAGCTTCATGCCTTTGGGCCGAGCCCTTTCGAGAGCCTGCCCGGTGCTTTCGGAGGCTTGAGCTCCTTGAACACCTTTGAAAGAGCCAGCTGGCTCAGCGATGTTTCCGTTCCGGTCTCGTTTATCATCTTGTTGAGCGCATATGTCTTTGCGAACGGAAGCAGGGCCTGGCTTGAGCATGATTCCGCAAGCGCCCTCTTGAACTCAGGCTTTTCGATCTCCGCAAGAGCCTGCGAAACCGCGGATGCGCCCTTTCCCGCTTTCGGGATCTGCTTTATTCTAGCGTCTATGGCGTCGACGTCTATGCCGAGCACCCTGAACATCTTTGAGTCTATCGTGGCCCTTATGCCCGCAAGATGGTACGCTATCTCCTCCGGCTTGGTCTGCGGCGTTATGCCCAGGCGCTTTATGGCCACCCACTCCTTGTACTTTGCGGAGAAGTCTATGAATTCATCCGGTCTATCTTCAGCCACTCAAACCACCAATCATTGCTTAAGCACGTAGTATCCTGCAGCCTTTTCCCTGGCTACCCTCTTTATGGAGCCTTTCTTTGTCAGCTCGACAAGAGTGTTGGTTACAAGCCCCTTTGGCCTGTTCGCCTTCTTCATTATGTCGTCAGCCGTCTTTATCGACTTTTCGTTGGTGGCTCCCAGATCCTCCAGGGCCTTCAGTATTGCTTGTTCTATGACTGTAAGCTCTGCCATTATAACACCTTCAAGCTAATCGCTCACTTCTTGACCCTTGCGTCCTTGCGCTTCGGCCTCAGGACCTTGTACCCGCACTTGCGGCACATCTTGCTTCCTGCCCTGTTTCTGGCCTTGCACCTCCTGCATATCCATATCTTAGTCAATTCCGCGTCTGCAAGTGGAAATTTTCCCATTATATAACACCTTGATTTTTCTTTTATCTTCCTTTAGATATATATTTATCAGCGGCCTCGGCCGCAAAAAACACAATACCCCGCACTCCGGATATGCCCGGCAGTACTTCAGAATACCCTTTTATTGCAATTATAATATTATTAAAGATTTGCTCCAACGGAGGCAGCAGGGCATTTTCCCGCAGTGCAGGGCGTATTCCGGGAGTTTTAGGCCGGCGATTTCGGCTTGATGGGAAAATTAAGGCATGCGCCAAAAATCGAAAGCCCTGTTTTACGGCTTTTTGAAGAACGGCTCTCCTCGACAGAATTTCGGATTTCCGATCTATGGCATTGCGGGAAAACGCGGCATTTTTCGAGCCCGTGAAATCGCCGACGACAGATTTTAACGCAAAAAGCAAAAATGTTTATAACGGTAAACTTTTTAATTGCAGTTTTTAAAAACCGCGGAATAATCTTTTTAAGCGTTTGGGTATCTTAATAAAGCGTCAAAATTTCTGTGACTTTAAAAGGTTGCAGGTGAAGAAAAGATGGCAAAGATAGCAGGAACACAGATATTGCAGAAGCAGGTCCCAAGAATAGTGGGAAAGCACGTTTACGGCAACATGTACGAGCTCGATGAGAGATACATAGCAAACCTCGACTACCTGACAAAGCTGGTGGTAGATTCGGCGAGGATAGGAAACATGCACATAGTAGAGCTCGTGACAAAGAAGTTCTCGCCGTACAACGGAATAGAGGGGGGCGTTTCTGTAATAGCGCTGATAGAGGAAAGCCACATAGCCCTGCACACCTGGCCTGAGAGCAGCTACGCCACCCTGGACATGTACTCGTGCGGTGAGGCTAGCAACCCTGAAGTGGCGTTCAGGTACATAATAAGCAAGATCAAGCCAAAAAAGTACAAAATGTTCAACGCCGACAGGAGCAACGTATGAGCTGCTCCTCGGTTTCTGATTCTTTCTTGTTTTAGGTTTTGCCTCTTTTATGCCGGAGCTGGCGTCAAAGCTTAATAAGCTTAAAAACAAAAGTAATTCAGGTGAAAGAGATGAGCAGATATATAAGGCATGACAGGAACCGTCCGTTCGTTGTGAAGCTTGGAGAGGTACCGGGATTCTCAAACCTTACAAACGACGAGAAGCTTAAGAACTTTGAGCTCCACATGTGCGCGTGCGGGCTGTCAAAGCACAAGCCATTTTGCGACGGGAGCCATATGAAGGTCCAGAACGAAAAAGAGGGAGTGCACTACGCTTACAAGGAGGGCAACGCGCAGGTTGAAAACGTTAAGCTCGAAGAGGACGGGCACAAGGAAGTGGAAGTGCCTAACGAGTACCAATAGTACCAATAATAGTCCCTTTTTCTTTTTTTCTTTTTTCCAAATGGGTAGGAATAGCTTCGGATAATACTGTTTTTAAATCTTGCTTCTCAATGCTGAACGGTGAATTGATGTCAATGATGGATGACAGTATGAAGCAGGGCGGCATGCAGGCACAAGCCAATGTTGCAGGCAGCAGGGGACCTAGGCCTACAGGAGTTACGATACTGGCCGTATTGCAGATACTTGCAGGCATAGCGTATATTGCTGTTGGGCTCGTGGCTGGCGCGCTGATAGGCGCATTGGGCTCGATCGTGATAATAGTTGGTCTTTTCGCGCTCATAACGGGACTGGCGCTTTTTACCGGGAAGAACTGGGCACGCATACTTGCAATGATCGGAGGGGCGCTGGACCTTATAGACATACCTTTTGGCACGATAATAGGCATAGCAATACTCTGGTACTTCACGAGGCCCAACGTCAAAGCGTATTTCGGCAAGTAGTGAATACTTCCTTTTTCTTTTCTTTTTCTTTCTTTGCATCTGTTATTTAGTTTTAGTTTTTGAAATTTTAAACATAGATTTTGATGGAGTACCAAGAGGGAACTGCGGAAGTGCGCGAGCTTGGCTCAAAGGCATTGAGGAGCGGCAGCTTTTTCGTCTCGAGCAAGATAATCGGCGCAGTGGTCACGCTTCTTCTCCTGGTTTTCCTGGCAAGGTACCTGAAGCCCGTGGATTACGGAGTTTATACAATAGTAATAGCGCTTTACACGCTCCTTGGCATGGGAGGGAACTTCGGCATGGGAACTGCGCTTAGGAAGAAACTCTCCGAAAAGGAAGTAAGCAAGGAGAGAAAGAGTGAGCTAGTTTCAAACGGCTTCGCTATCGCAGGCATCATATCCTTGATTATAATGATAATCGGCATAGCAATAAGCGGATTGCTTGCCACAGCGGTTTACCATAATGCGAGCATGTACTATCCGATAATAATAGCTGCGGTGTGCGTACTCCTGTCTGTGCTTTTCAACCTTTCAGTGGCTACCCTGGTGGGCCTGGGATCCACAAGGCATTCCTCGATTGCCAACATAGTCTATGCTGTATCACAGGCGATATTCGTTGTCGCATTGGTGCTGCTTGGCTACGGAGTTCTCGGGGCGGTTGCAGGATTGGCTGCAAGCCTGCTCATAGGCTTCGTATACGCAATGCTGCACATATACGGAGCCGTAGGAACATTCATACCGAAATTCAAGAGGGCGATATCCAAGGAGCTGGCTTCGTTTTCAATCCCGGTCGTAACTTCCAACATAGCGATATCCGGAACCACAAGCCTGGCGATACTGCTGCTGGGCGTGTTCGCCACTACTGCGGTGGTGGGAAGCTACGGTGCAGCATACAGGCTTGGAAGGTTCTTCGAGCTGCTTATGACCTCCATGACATTCGTAATACTCCCGGCATTCTCGTATACGCTAACCAACGAATCCATAAGCAAGAGGATTGCAAGCATCTACAACAACAGCATATTCTATGCGTTCGCCTTCCTTTTGCCGATACTCGCTTATGCTGTGGCTACGACAAAGCCTCTGACAAGGCTGCTGTTCGGGAGCGCGTACATAGGAGCCCCATTCTACTTCGCTTTCATATCAGTTGGAACCGTAATAGGGCTTATAGGCAGCTTTGCAGGCCAGCTCATAATAGGCAACGGCGATACAAAGAGGTTCATGAAATACCAGCTCGTAGTAGTGATTGCAGAAGTAGCCCTTCTGGCCATACTTGTGCCATATGAAAAGGTTGCAGGAGCGCTTATTGCGGTATTCGCCGTTGGCCCGATATTGATGGACCTGCTCTACATAAAGGCCCTGCGCAGCCAGTTTTCCATAAGAATGGAGTGGAAAAGGCTCGGAAGGTTAACGCTATCTGCAATTATGCTCTTCATTGTTCTTTTCGCGTTGACCATTGCAATGCATTACAGCAGAGCGGCAGTGCTTG
Source organism: Microcaldota archaeon (assembly GCA_021827665.1). Lineage (GTDB taxonomy): Archaea > Micrarchaeota > Micrarchaeia > Micrarchaeales > Micrarchaeaceae > Micrarchaeum_A. Next base: position 550 of record JAKAUR010000025.1, on the reverse strand, counting down.
TAAACATAATAGTTGCATTGCTCTTATATCCGCCAATGCTTGCAGCCACAAAGGCGATAGAGAAGAGGAATCTGGATTTCATAGCAGAGTCCATGTCAAGGATAAAGCAGCTGAAGAAGCCCGCTTCAATAGCCATAAGGTACATTGGCTTTTTCATAGGCTAAAAAGGAAATAATTTATAGGTTTAACAGGTAAATAAAAGAGCGAAAGGTGCCCTGGTAGCTCAATGGCAGAGCGCCTGTCTTGTAAGTAGACTTCTTGAAAAGAAGTTTGATCAAGAACCAAGATAACAGGAGGTTGAGGGTTCAATTCCCTCTCAGGGCTAATGGCTTAATGTTTAATGCCCATCCACAAAGATTTATGTAATACTTGGAAAATAAGAAGAAAGATAGCGTAAATTTTTAGGCCTAAATATTTCAGCGTGCATGTGATAATGCTCTATCAAATAAGCAAAGATATCTTTTGCTACAGAAAATTTATTTGATTCTGGAAAATAATTTTACTTTATTTATAGTCTAATTTTTAAATTCGATAGAAATGTCTCATTCGT
>JAKAUR010000012.1 GCA_021827665.1 Microcaldota archaeon | reverse complement strand
CACGAGTATGAAGTCGCAAGGAACTGGCTCGGTCTTGACCAGTGCTCCGGAGCTCATTTCGCTCTGGCCCGTTATCGAATATCTCTTCTCCTGCATGGCCGTGAGCAGCTCCTGCTGCGACTTTGGGTCAAGGCTGGATATCTCGTCTATGAAAAGTACTCCCTTGTTGGCCTTGTGTATGCCTCCGCTTTCGACCCTGAGATGCGCAGGCGTTCCGAGCCCTCCTGTCTGCAGCGGATCGTGCCTTACGTCCCCGAAAAGAGCGCCTGACTTGGAGCCTGTCGCGTCTATGAAGGGTGCATGGTCCATTCCCGTATTGTCCACTATGAGCTTGGGCTCATTCGCGTCGTTCATGCCTGGCATGCCTACTCTCCTGGTAAGGCCCCCCATGAACAGGAATACAGAGCCAAAAATCATTATTCCGAGTATGAGTGCTGCAAGCACTATTATATCGTAGCCCTTTATCAGCCCGCTGAGCGAAAGGGCCAGAAGCGCTATCACAAGTATGAATACTATCGGAGTCACGAGCGAAGTCGTCTTCCCTAGCGCAGCCCTGGCGTTCATGCGCTCCTTCTGCACTATCTGCCTTCCCTGCCCGTCGAGGTGCTTCTTCCTGTCCTCTTGGTTATTGTAAGTCTTGACTGTCTTTATTATTGGGACGTTTTCGTCATTCATGTTCCTGTATACTAATATGTCCTCAAGGTCCATAACTGAGAGCAATTCGGACATGGCCTGGGCGAGCATGGTCTTTCCCGTTCCAGGCTCTCCGACCAGAAACACATTTCTTCGCTGCTTCGCTGCCTTTTTTATTATGGCTATGGCTCCCGTCTGTCCGATTACCTGATCTATAAGCTTTTCCGGGACCTCTATGTCCTTCGTTGACCTTATCTCTTTTTCGCTCATATTATGCCCTGTAGAAAGCATATAAATTATCCAATAAACCTTTTTAACCCTTTTGCAGAATATGGTTTAATATTAAACTACGTCGTGCCCATGTACACCGTTTTTAAATAGCTTTACAAAAGAAATTGATTGTGGAAATACTGATAGCCCTGTTGCTTCTGCTTTCGCTCTCTACCATACTGGGCAAGCTTTTCGAAAGGATAGGGGTAACGGAAATAGTCGGGCAGATAATTGCCGGCATGATACTTAGCTCAGCCATGCTTGGGATAGTGCAGCCCTCGTCAGTGCTTTCAGGTATAGCTGAAGTTGCAATATTCTTTATACTGCTCTTCATAGGCCTTCAGATAACTACCGAAGTGCTAACTAACCACCTCAAAAGCGCAACCGCGTTCACGTTTTCCTCATTCGGGATACCTGTTGCAATAATGTCGTTGGTGGCAGTTTTTGTATTCCACATAGGCGTCGCGGCAGGCATCATAACGGCCGTTGCTATCGGCGTGCCTTCGATATCCATAATCTCGGTCCTTGTGTACAGATATGCGATGATAAACCTAGAAGACGGCAAAAGGATACTCAGCGGAGTAATAATGACAGACATACTGGCCTTCGTGGTTCTTGCGGCGGCGCTGAAGGCATCGCATCTGGCCGGCGTCATAATAAGCATAATAATATTCATAGCAGCCCTGCTGTATGTCGACAGGACCCTCAGATACCACGACGCGAAGGTCAGGGGGTTCTTCGAGCGCATGATAAAAGAGAAGGAGGAAGCCGTGGTTTTCGCCATAATAATAATACTCAGCCTGATAATAGCAGCAATATTGCAGCTAATAGGCATAACATACGTGCTCGGCGCGCTGTTTGCCGGAATGCTGGTGCATAAGACCACAGTAGGGCCAAAAGCGACGAGGATACTGGAAAACACGTTCAGGAGGCTTGATGATAGCTTTTTCATACCTGTTTTCTTCAGCATTGCAGGGCTGAACTTCGCAGTGCCCTCTCTAACATATACCGAAGTCTTGGTATCAATGGTGATAATAAGTGCCGTAGTCGGAGGGATTCTGAACTACTTCGTCTCTAAGAACAGGCTTTCCAAGATAAGCGGCAAGGAGTCCATAGGCATACTCGGGAGCAGGGGCGCAGTTGGCATAATAATAGCAACCCTGGCACTTCAGAGCGGGATAATATCAGTCAGCCTTTACACGGTAGTTCTGGTTGGTACCATAGTGCTTTCGCTCATAATGCCATTACTGCTTTCCAAAAAGGCAAGAATCCCAAAGGAGAGTGCAGTTGCAGCCGCATGATAAGCATTTAAACAAGTATGAAATCCGATAGTATACATTTATATATTTGGTACATTCAATTCAACATAAATCTATAGCTGGTCCTTGCGATTTGCGGGTTTGGCTTTTGTGCAACGCGTCGGTGAAAACTATGAGCAGTAAAACCAATAAAGGTTCGATTTGGAAAAGGGAGATAATAAGGTTCGGAGAGCTGTCGATACCTGTATGGGCCTTGGTGTCCCTATTGTTCGTATCTGCAACGGCCGCAACGACCCTGGTAATTTACAACGCCGTAGTGGCTCAGGTGGTGCAGCCGACAAGCGTGCTTCCTCCAATAAGCATATCTCTCTTCACCGGAAACTATAGTTCAGGGACTTTCAACACTCTTGTGACAAATTCAATGGTTGCCGCTTCTGACGAGGTCCAGGTATCCGGGGGCAATGCGATAATATACGGCGTAAACACAATAAACAACGCCAACAGGCAGGTAAACGCGACATTGGTCGACATAATAAGCGAAGCAAAAGCTGCTTCTTCAAATACCATGCTCCCGATTGACGTGTATTTCTTAGGCAGCAGCATTAATGTTCCAAACGCAATCGCAACTAATGCAATTAATGTACCTGCAAATATACAGTCAAATATAAATAGTGGGAATTTCCTGTACGTCTTAAACAGTCTGCAAAATGAGTCCATACCGAGCGGCTTCTATACTTACAACATACCTTCAGGATACCTAAATCCAAGCAATACTGCAATAACAGTTACCAACTGGATAGGCGGAGAAGCTGCCAACATATCATCTTCAAGTAGCAGCACTGGATATTACTACCTGCTTGACCAATCGAACTTTGGAGGTGCTGCAAATACTCTCCAAGTAAGCATGCCGTCAATACCTGCAAATGCATTCAGGTACTATGCGTCTGGCGTGCAGCCCAGCTCAGTGATAGGGTTCGTGGTCCCAAGCGCTTACAACGGCTCATTGACTTTCACAATAAAGACAGTGGCGAGCAGCAGGGCCTTGGTAAACAACTGAATTAAGCAAAGCCAAATAGAAGCACTGGCAATTGCCGGTGCACTTTCTTTATTTATTATTCTGGCTCATGATTGATTTAAGGAGATGATGAAATTGATAAAGCACGCAATGGCTATGGTGGTGCTATTATCTATGTCTCTTTTCGGAATATCATCTGCCTATTTTCCTGCAAACATAGTCGCAGGCAGCTATTACGCCAACGTGATTACCAATTTTTCAGGATACGGCTTGACTGCGGCGAACATAACCGTACTGTCCAAAATAAACACTACTGGTTATTACCTTTTTTCATTTAACGATTCGGCAAACGGCCTTCAGCTGAACTGCACTGCGCCTTACGTCAATGGAACCAATTCTGACTATCTCTGTTTCGGATACAACAGGAGCATAAGGCACAACACGATACTTAACCTGTACGGCCTCATAGGGAACGCCACAAACTACATAAGCCAGAATCTCTCCATACTTGCAGTGGCTCCGCAGCACCAATATAAAATATCTACGGAAATATTCCTTAACGGAAACGTTGTTGTCAACGAAAGCGTACAAACAAAGGTAATAAACATAACCGACATAAACTCGTCGCAGGAATCATTTACACGTGGGATAAACCTGAGCTGCAAGAATTTGGGGCCTTCCTACATAACCGGCAATCTAACGCTCACATTTTATCCTGCGCAATGCTATTACGGCGGCAAGTTAAATCAGTCTTCTTTGGATACCAATTCAATAATCCAAAACGCAGTATTGGCAAATGTAATATCCAACATGGCATATCAAGACTTGCAGTATGATAACGTCAGCATAGAGGTTTACAAGCCGCTTAACCTAACCGGCAAAGTTCCAGGGGGATATTCAGGCTTCTATTACTTGGGCGCATACGCCTATTACAACGGGAGCTCACTTCCTGCCATAGCCGAGGTCCAGAGCGTATACGGATGCTACCTCCCAAAAGGCCAGCTTTCGGGGATCGAATACTACGGAAATTACAGCTCTTACATAAGCTTATACGAATATTACAAGGGGAACTCGGATTGCTATCTCGACTTTTATTTTCCGGCAAGCATGAACATATCGATAATACAGAGACTGCCAACAAGTGGATCCCGCCTGGCCACTACAACAATAAACACGACAACCACTACTACTATACCACAGCATCATAACAATCCGCCTCCAAGCACAACAACCACGACAACTACGACAGTACCAACTACCACAATAATATCAACAACCGTTCCGACAACAACCATAAACCAAGTCCCCACACAAACAAACAACAATGAAAAGCAGCAGGAAGAAAAGAATACAAGGGACACGGCTGCTGTTGCGGTGGTAGTGACTTCGGCCTCGACTGCGGCATTCGGTAGCCTGAGGCGTGCAGGCAAGAGATAAAGTGATACTATGAAAAAAAGCCAAGAATACCTGATTTCGGCGATAGGGCTTCTGGGCGTAATAATCGCCATACTCTCGATACTTTATGAAAGCAACAACCTTGCCCTTATATCCTCTATTGTCGCGATAGCCGCAATAGGCGTTTCGATGTACTTCGTGTACATAGAGGAAGAGGAGATAAAGGTAGAAAAGAAGGAGATAAAGGAGGAACAGCACGAAATAAACGAGCAGAAGGACGAGCTTACAAAGGACGAATTACAGGAAGCTTCAAGGCATAAAGAGCAGCGCAAAAAGCCAAAATGACAAAATGCAGTATTGGGCACCTCCTATACCTATGCCCACGGGGCCATCGGGCGATTCGATCTTCAACCGCCTCCGCTTCTGTACTTCTTTGTGAGCCATTTGCAAGCGTAGTAATAAACCGCTACTGTAAAGGCCTCTATTCCTATCACAAGAACAATCGATATCGGGCTTATCTTCCCGAAGACCAATGCCGACGGATAGAATGCTGCAAGTCCTACGGGCAATCCTACGGTGAATAACAGTATGCCAGGAAGCCCGTATATAGTCAGCGGATACTGAGCGGCTCTAGACGCTATGTTCGCCACCCACTGCATGTATCCGGCGCTGTTGAAAAGAACGTAAGATAGGAGCGTAATCATGAGAAGGAACATGGTCAGCGAAACGACTCCTAGCGCGAAGATCATCAGCATCTCGAAAAGGCCAATGACGCTTATGCCTGTCATGTATGCAGCGTATCCGAAGACCAACGCTCCGCTTATCACGCTGCCGATTGATGTCTTGGTCCCGTAAAGCGAGAGCATTGTAACTACGGGGTTGTAAGGCTTGAGTATGCGCTGGTCGAACTGTCCGTTGCGCATGGTCCTTGCAAGCCTCTGCGGCGATATGTTGTATAGGACCAACCCTATCATCATGTTGGCAAGGGAGCTCACAACCAGCATCTGGTAATAGCTCCACCCTGCGACTCCGCTGGAGACGTCGTATATTATCGTTATCGTAATGACGCTGGATATTGTGCTCAGCATGAAAACGAATATCCAGACTATGAACTGCGCCCTGTAAGTTGCTATGTCCTTCCAGAGCACCTTCTGCGACGAATAGTACATCTGCAGGTTTCTGGATACGCTTTCTAACATTCAAACACCCACTGCGTTTATGTCCCTGCTAACCCTTTTCCAAACCACCACTGCAATCAAGAGCAGCACCAACGCCCATATTGCACCCTCCGCCACAAGCCCGGGCAGCTGCGCTGCAGGAATAATTCCCGTAAATGTTCCGCCAGGAACATAATAAAGGAACGGAAAGGGAGTAAGCATCAGTATGCCGTAAAACAGCTTCGGGTAGAGCAGCAGGGGCATGATTCCACCGCCAAGGAGCGAGAATGCCCACGTTACGCCGCTAAGTATCCCGTATATGTCGGTTATGTATATTGCGAGCGAGCCTATTATGAAGCCTATGAAGTTTATTATGAGGTATGCGAGCACCATCTCTATTATGAGCATAACGACCTGCATTGCGGTAAGGTGCAGCCCGGCTATTATGTAAATTATTATGAATATCGGGAGCGTTCCCGCGAATGAAAATATGAGGTTCTCGGGTATCTCCCTCACGAAGGTTGCGTAGGGGTATTTTATTGGCCTTATCAGCGAGCTTGCTATCTCACCGCTTCTCATATCGGATTCGAGAACGTTTGCAACTCCTGGCCACGACAGGAAGCCTATGCTACCTATTGCAAAAAGATATACGGTCATGCTGCTTATTGTTATGCCGCTTATGCTGGTTAGGTCGGAGAAGTGATATACCGCTATCCATACGACCACCATGACCAGGGAGCTTAACATGTAGAATACTGCATCAAGCGCTATCTCCGCCCTGTAAGCCATTAAGTTCTTCGAGAAGACCTTGAACACGGAGAAGTACTTGCTCTTCATTTCTCAGACCTTTTGCTAGAGTCTATGCGCCTGTATGTGCTTTCCAGTATGCTGCTGAGCCCTGGCTCGGAGAGCCTGTAATCCTCTATGCTTCCGTCCTTAAATATCTCTGCGAAGGCTTCGCTCTTAGTTATGTCTGGGTTTACCTTCAACCCCATGTAGCCGTCCTTTTTGGAGAAGACCTTTCCCAATGCCCCGTATTTGGGGTAGTCTACATTTGCCCCTGGCTTGAAATACAGCTCAAGTATGGCGTACTTTCCAAACCTTCTCTTGAGCTCCTCCTGCTTTCCGTCGAACAGCTTTCTGCCCTTGTCCAGCAGTATTATCCTGTCTGCTATTGTTATATCGTCAACAACGTGCGTTGTGAGTACGAACGTTGTTCCAAATTTTTCCCTAAGGTCAAGGACCGCCCTGCTTATCGCTATCCTGGACGGAAGATCTACGCCGACGGTCGGCTCGTCCATGAAGACGATCTTCGGCATGTGGAGTATCGAAGCCGCAAACTCGCATTTCATCCTCTCCCCAAGGGACAGCTGCCTGGTCTGCCTCCTGTAAACCTTGTCTATGTTAAGTATCCTCTTAAGGTATGCGAGCCTGGAATCATAATCCCTCTGGCTTATTCCGTAAATCTCCCTCACGTATATGAACGTATCCAAAGGCGGAAGGTCCCAGAACAACTGAGGATGAGTCGAGCCGAAGATTACCCCTATGCTCCTTGCAAGCTCTGTTCTTTCCTTCCACGGATCCATGCCCAGAACTTTAACGCTTCCGCTGTCCGGATACAATATTCCGCTCATGAGCTTTATCATTGTGGATTTGCCGCTTCCGTTCCTGCCGAGCAGCGCCACTATCTCCGACTCCTTTACGTTAAGGCTTACTCCTTTTAGGGCCTTTTTCATGAACGACTTTCTCCTGAGCGATCCGAGGAAGCCCCTCCCGTTCTCGTAAGTCCTGAAGCTCTTGACTACGTCCCTCGCATCGACCATGTTGTTGGGCAAAGCCTCACCCCTGCATTTTTATCCAATGTTTGAAATAACAAGAATAAGAACCTTGTGTGCCGAAGTGAACGCTAAGTCCGAGAAATAGCAGACGGGTCTGGCATATTTTACGTGCCAGAAAGGGGGATTACTTCTTTATCGCAAGCAGTTTTATCTCAAAATCCAGCGTTTTTCCCACTAGCGGCGAATTCAGGTTTACTACTGCAGTGGTAGCGTTTACCGATTCTATTATTCCCTGGGCACCCGTGCTGGAAGTAACTACAGTATTTGCCTTGACTATTGTGTTTCCGAAATCCGATATTGGCACGGCTATCACCTTGCTGCTGTTGAACTCACCATAGGCTTCGTTTGGCGGAAGCGAAACGTTCTTGATCTGTCCAACCCTCATGCCGATTACTGCATCGCTGAACCCAGGTATGACCTCACGGGATCCTGCCGTGAAGTTCAACGGCGTGGAATTAAAATTGTCCCCAAAAACCGTTCCATTGGTGAAAGATCCGACATAATAAACGCTGACGTTGTCGCCAGCTGCAACGACGCTTGTCCCTGTTCCCGCAACGAAATATACTGCCAATGCTATCATAATGATTATGACAACTGCCCCTATTACGTAATAAGCATTATTCGAGCCCTTCTTCGCTTCTGACATGGTTAAAACTCAGTATTTCATGCTTTTAAACCTTGCCCCAAACGGTTTTACTTGTTATTTAAGGTCTTTCACCGATGTAACTGGGCGTGACCTAATGTTTCAGAAGACTTACTGCATTTCCATTTTCCGTATCGAATCCAGAAAGATAGTTGGTAAATAAGCCGCTCCTGACCAAAGTGCCAACTTCAACTCCAAACGCCTTGGAGTATATGTGGCGCATGAAAAACCCGTGCGTAAGCAGAATCGAGCCTTCATCAAACGTTCTGAGGTCCAAATCCCTATTCTCCTCCAAACTTTTGGCTACGAGGTAGCTCCTTATGGCCTCCTTTCCAGCATCGTAAACTTCCTTCGGTAGCCTATCAAAAGAAACCTCTTTTAGCTCGTCTACCTTTATCACGTCCGAACCCGTTATTCCTGATATGTACTCTGCGGTCATCATTGCTCTTTTTAGCGGCGACGAGTATATCTTCCTTGGCGCAAGCTCCAATGCCTTCCCTGCATCTAAGTTTGCCTTTAAGAATCCCATATCTGGCCCGGGATCGTCCTGGAGCTTTATAAGCTCTAAAAGTTTGCTGTACTCTAGCGTGTCCCAGCTCTGGGGCGTCTTTCCATGCCTAATTACGTATAATTTCAACCATATCACCTATCTTTTTCAATCTCAGGATTCCTGATTCTTCTATCTGCCAAAAAAGGTTGCCGCTTAACGAAACTACGGGGATGTTGTAGTCGGAAAGCTGCGTGAATATGTGCGATCCGGGCCTTATGTTGTCCTGGACTACCAGCAGCTTAGTATCCCCTCCTATCGATATCGTCTGGTCAACCTCTTTAAGCATTTTCATTCCTTTGCCGGCTATGAAAGCATGTTCCCCGTCGTCCAGCCTTCCGAAGACCATCTCTATCCTTTCTTTTGGCTTCACAACTGTCTGGGCCCTTGCGGCCGACATGAATAACGGATCGGGAAAGAGCGCCCCTGGCCTGGATTCTATATCTCTTCTCAACGAAATCCTGTATTCTGCACGAGGAGTCTCTTCCGCAAGCAAATCAAGCTCTTCGAATTTCAGCCTGAAGACGTCGCCTCCGAACTTCGAAATCATGCGAAGATGCGCATAGAGCTGGTACAGCACGTCGTAATCCCTGAAAAGGTAGAACTTTACCTTCTCCCTGTTTTCAAGGGCCAGCCGCGCCATTGACACCGCCTCTTCCAGTGCCCCATTGGCTATCTGCCTTCCTTTCCTGTAACTCCTTTTTGGAGGAAAGTCTCTTTCAATCGAAAGCTCGAAGCTGCCTATATACCTGTTTTCCTCTTTGCTTTCAAGTTCAAAGCTCCTTATGCTCTCGTCGTATATTATGGCATTCCTTAGCCTCTCCGGATCGCTGGAACCGAATTCCTTGGCCAACCCTTCGTAATAATCCGGATTTTCGGCCTTCAATCTTATCAATACGTGCTTTACGTCTTCCATTGCAAAGAACGCAAGCCTTGCAGCCTTGACGTATTCTGTCGCGCTTCCGGCCCTTATTGCATCCGCATTTCTCCTTATCTCTTTAATGCATTCCTCCATGTCTTCTGTAAGATTGGCATTTATCTTTTTGGGAGCGCTTCCGGGCACTTTTATATTCCTTATTTCCTGCCTATTGCGCTCTACCAGTTTTTCGAAAGGCTTTTCGTCCAATCCTGCCCTCTTGGCCTCGTCTGGAAATTGGATGTACAAGCCCAGCTCAGGGTAATTGAGCTTGTCGGGATTCTCCTTGACCTCCTTTATGTAAAACCTCTCTGCGGCCCCGACATATTCGGCCAGCGTTATGCCCGAGGGCCTGAACTGCATCGAATCTCCGATGAAGTTGTAATACACCTTCCCTCCAAGCGTTAGCACCTGCGGGAAAACCTCGTAGCCGTTCTCATAGCCCAATTCGTTTCTTCCAAGCTGCATTGCCCCTAAAACGTTCGTGCCGTCTCCTGTGAATATATAGTTGAAAGTGCTTGAGCCAAGCTGCGTGGCTTTGGAGTCCGCCAATATCTCCCTATAATTTCCGACTCCAAGAGGGATGTCACTCAGACCTAAGGTCCTGGCGTTTTCAAGCATGCTTTCCGCGTTGCGTATTTCAAATTCCCTTACTGCGGAGTCCGTAAGCGATGGCAGAGGCCTGGCCTGAAGGAAAACAAGGCCTTCTTCGGTAAACGCGAACTCTATGTCCAATGGCCTACCAAAATACCTTTCGGCCCTAATCGATTCTTCCTTTATCGATTCTATCACTTTAGAATCTACTTCTGCCCCTTCGATTTTCATGCCTCCGCCGCTCAAACGAACGTATGTTGCAGGCGCATCGCCCTTTACAATATCATGAACGGAATCCTTGGGCCCCATCGAGATTTCCATGCGGCCGTTGATGTCCGTATATACTACCCCGGAATGCAGCATCCTTTCGGTAAGGTCCTCTTGTATGATAACCTTTCCGAAATCGAATCCGGATCTCACTTTTTTTACCGAATCGATTATGCCATCGACTTTTACTCCCAGTATTGTTTCATACCTCCCTGCTGACGTGGCGTTGACAGAGTCTTCGGATGCTGCGCTGCTCCTTACAACATACAGCTTAGACCTGTCAAGTTTCGAGAGGTCCAGATAATCAGAATCTATTGAAGCGGGTACGTTAAATAGGCCACCGCCTAAGCAGTTCTATGTTTGCCATCTTTCCTCCAAGCTCTTTGATCCTTATGGCTTTGCTGCT
>JAKAUR010000008.1 GCA_021827665.1 Microcaldota archaeon | reverse complement strand
CTCGTACTCATGGGCGCAGTGTCAAAGGACGCCTTTTATCAGGATTATTACAACCGCATAGCCAAGATGGTAAAAGGCAGGAAGGATATTTCAATAATGACTAACGTTGACGAGGAAGAGTTCAGGAATGCTTACTCAGGCGCCACGGCCGTTCTGTACCCTCCCATGAACGAAGACTACGGGCTCGTACCGCTTGAGGCGATGGCAAGCTCCAAGCCAGTCATAGCTCTCAACCAAGGGGGACCAAAAGAGACCGTGATAGACGGCAAGACCGGCTACCTAGTCAATGACGAGCATTCCATGTGCAACGCAATGTTGAAAATATCTAAGGATCAGGATTTTGCCTCAAGGATGGGCAGGGAAGGAAGAAAACACGTAATCAAAAACTATTCTTGGGGGCATTTCTTCAGGGAATTCGACAAGGAACTTAAATTGGTCTCGAAATCCTGATTTAGGAATTCACTTTTCCTTTTCCGGAGGATTCAGTGAAATCACGTATTTTGACATTACTTTTGCAACGTATTCGAGTATGCTCTTGACCTCAGGTTCGGTCCTCGCTCCGGTGCAGATCATTTTGCCGTTCTTGAACAGTATGACAGTCCTGGACTCTGATATTTTGAATATGGCCCCGGGAAACTGCTCAGGCTCATAATCCACGGCCTTTACCTCCTTCGATAAGGCGTAAAGGTCCACGACAGCATGAAGATCAGCACTGACGACTATGTTATAAATGGATATTTTAGGAGATTCCAGGCTTCCTGTTTGGGCGCCTGCCGGTTTTGTATCGCTTTTTTTTGTGCTTTTCTTGTTTGGCGTTGAACCACCGCAGTTAATAATAAGTTTAAATAGAAAGCTATAAATACCGCAGAGGCGTTTCGGTTGAAAAGAGTAGTTATAGTAGGTGCCGGCATAATTGGCCTGGCTATGGCCAAGGAGCTTACTGGTTACGGTCTTGATGTAACGGTCTATGACGGGAAAAAGAGCGTTGCCGAAGGGTCTGAAAAAGCTTCTGGCATACTTTCCAAGAGGGGCCTCGAGCTCAGCGGCATAGAGTATAAGGAGAGCATAGTGAACACCCTCAATGGCGCAAGGCTTCATTTCGGTAGGCAGACGCTCAAGGTAAGCACTGAAAAGGTGCAGGCATACGTCCTTGACAGGGGAAAGCTTGCAGAGATTAATTACAGGAGCGCAGTCGAGGCAGGCGTGGACATAAAACTCGGCAGCAGGCTTAGTTTGGAGCAGATACGTGATTTTGACGATGGCAACACCATAATAGTCGGAGCGGACGGCGCAGTGTCAAGCGTGGCGAGGGCATTTTCTTTCCCGCAAATAGAGAACTTCGTTTTAACGTACAAGGCAGAATACAAGAATGCCAAAATAGGCGATAGGAGCATGGTGGACCTTTATTTCTCGAAAAAATATGCCCAGGGGTTCTTCGGCTGGATTGCCCCGTATTCGGATTCCGTTGCAGAGCTTGGCATAGGCATAACGGACAGGGTGAAAAAACACAGTGTAATGGCATTTGACTTGTTTGCAGAGACAGAGGGCGTAAAAAGCGTCATAGGCAATGCGGAACTTGTCAAGGGCCTCGCAAGCATAATACCGGTTTCAAGCAGGGCGAAAACCGCAGAGGGCAACGTAATTTTGGTAGGGGATGCAGCGGGCCAGACGAAGGCAACAACAGGAGGAGGCATAATATTCGGGATAGCGTGCGCGAAAGTAGCAGCTAGAAGCATATACCTCCACCTCAAGGAAGACAGGAAGCTTTCGCTTTATGACAAGGACTGGAGGAGATCTTACGGCACTGACCTGAAGATGCATGCCATGCTGCACGATTATTATTCAAAGGTAAGCGAAGCGCACATGGAAAGGTTCATAGGCATTGCCAAGGCGCTCGGAGCAGAGAGCTTTTTCTCCAAGCACGGAGACATGGACAGTCCTACGCTCATGCTTAAGCGCCTGTTCCTGCGCAGATTAGTCAAATGATCGAGAACAATGAAGAAGCCGCAGAATGTGCAAGGTACATCAGTGGCGTCGGATATACGCCGAAAACGATTATTATTACTACCGTAGCCAGTATTGGCAGGTATATTGCCTTGGGCACGTGCATGGTCTTGTGCGATCTGCTGGAATAGACGTTGCTTATCAGCCTTCCATAATAGTATATTGAGAGGAAACTGTTTATTACGCCTATGAATGCCAGGGCAATCAATCCAGAGCTTATTGCGCTGGAGAACAGCAGAAACTTACCAACAAAGCCTATAAGAACCGGTATGCCAGCCATGGACAGCATCATTATGGTAAGCGAAAATGCAAGAAAACCGCTCCTCTTGTACAAGCCAGAGTAGTCGTTTATGCTGTTGAGCCCCTCCATCGATAGGAATCCTGCTAGGACAAAAGCACCTATTATCATGAACGAATGCGCAAATATCTGGAAAAGGGAAGCTTCAAGTCCGAAGACAGAAAACGCTGCGAGACCGACCATTATATATCCGGCCTGCGATATAGATGAATATGCCAGCATGCGCTTGACGTTTGTCTGCACCATTGCCCCGAGGTTGCCGAAGAACATTGTAAGTATGGCCAGCACTTCGAATATAAGGGATATTTCCGCCTTTTGACCAGAAAACACAACGAACGCTATTTCTATCAGGGCGACGAATGCCACTTTCTTGTTTATTCCGGCCAGAAGCGGGCTTACGCTGTGCGGGGACCCCTGATAAACGTCCGGTATCCAAAGATCAAACGGGAATAGCGCTGCTTCGGTGCCTAGCGATGCTATCAGCAGTGCGAGAGCCAGTATAAGGAAATATTGTGAGCCTATGCTGCCCGATGCTGCCTGGGAGAGCGACAGATTAGAATCATATGGGAAAACAAGCGTTATGGCGAACGCGAGTACCGATATGGATATTGCAGCCATAAGGAAGAGTTTCGTCGCAGGTTCGGCAAACTGCTTCCCTTTGAATGCTATAAGGAGTATCGTCGGGACAGTCATGAGCTCTATTGAAACTATTATTGCCAGGAGCGATGCCGCCATGCCAACAGACAGTATGCCTACGGTAAGCAGCGGAAGCATGGTTCCGAATTTCACGTATTTTTCATCGAGATGCATGGCTGCGGCGTTGACTATGAGCAAAGCCAGGGGAAACAGCACCAAAAGGAACGACGAAAATGGATAAACGTTGTAGAGTGAAACCACGTTGAACGATATCGAAAAAACGGAATAGTATATCCCGAAAGCCAGAATCAATAACAGTATTATCGTATTCGAAAAGAACGACAGCCTTTTGTTTTTGTGCAGGGCGGTAGCGAGGCCGGAGGCTATAAGAGCTACGAGAAGAATCGGGATGGCAAAATTCAGAATTTCAAACATCGATACCACTCATATGCCGAAAAGCGCAGTCACCAGATAGGGGAATATTCCGAAAATGAATATTGCAGCCATTGCTATGGCATATGTGAACGCCATTTGCCTGGGCAGCTTGGCTATGCTCTGTGACGACTCCTTCGTAGAAAGGAATGATTTGTTTATAGCGTAATACATGTAAAAACCGAGCAGCATTATGCTGAATATAGGTATAGCACCGTATAAACCGTAGGTTTTTATTGCGCCTATGAATATAAGAACGTCGGCTATGAATCCTGCAGTCAACGGTATGCCGGTGGATGCGAAGATACCCACCAGGAATGAGTATGCCGAACCTACCGAGTCCCTTACAATGCCCTTCAGCATCGTTATGTTCCTGCTGCCGTATGAGATTTCTATACCGCCTATTACCGCAAACATCAAGGCCATCACGAGGCCGTGCGCAAGCATCAGGTATAGCGCACCGGCGGTTCCGAAAACGTTAAGCGACGATATGCCTACCAGTATTATCCCGGATTCCAGCATGCTGGAATACGCGATTATCCTCTTAAGATCCTTTTGCCTCATTACAACAAAAGCGGCATAGAACGCCGATATCGCGCCTGTCACGAAAGCGTATTTCGCAAACTCCGATGAAAAGGAGAAAATTGTGAAGAGCAGAAGCATGCCGTAGGCCCCGAATTTTGACAGAACCCCTGATATGAGCATTGAACCCTGTGTTGGCGCTTCGGAATATGCGTTTGCAATCCAGGAGTGGAATGGGAATATCGGCATTTTGACCATGAACGCAAGGAAGAAGAGCGTGAATATCGTGCCTTGTATATCTACGGGTATTTCGAAGCTGTGCGACGCAATGTAGCTTATGTCGAACGAATGGACAGGAGTGTAGAAATATATCAGCATTATGCCGAAAAGCAGTACTGCGCTGGCGGATATCGAATATATGAGGAAGGTGTTCGCCGCATGCTTGTTCTCTCCCTTTCCGAAAGCACTTATCAGGAAGTATGATGCCGCTACGCCGACATCCCAGAATATGTAGAAAAGGAACAGGTTGGCAGAAACGAATAGCCCTATCGCGGAGAATTCAAAAAGCAGTATGAGGGGATAAAGGTTTTTTGTGTTCTCGAATTTGGTTGAAACCGCGACAGATGCCGCAAAAGAGACTATTGAAGCAAGCAGCACCAGCACCACTCCGAATTGCGTGGCTGTGAATGAGAAGTATATTCCGAACTGTCCTATGTATGGAAGTGATTCAGTGCTGCCCAGAAATCCCGAAACCGTAATCGCTTCGAATACCATGTATGCGGCTATCAGGAGTACAATAGCACTGAAAAGTATTGCGATGCGCTTGGAGCCGGAATAACTGCTTACCAGCACTGACGCTAGACCCCCTATGCCGAGGACGGCAAGCATTACGAAAAGTATCGGAAACACCATTACACCAGCAAAAGCAATATTATGAGTATTATGCCAGCCACGAAGGCTATCAGATAATTGTTTGTATCTCCCGTGACTATCAGCCTTAGCTTATTCGATATGGCTACCATGCCTTCGCCCCCCGAGGCGAAAAATCCATATATGAGCTCGTCCAGAACGTTAATCCCCTCTGCAAAATACATAATAGCCTTGGCAATGTACGCGTAAGCCGAATTTACCAGCACGCTGTTGAAAAGCGCGTAGTATAGGCGCGTTTTTATCGCTCCGGTAGGCTTTGCCAGGACGAAAAGCTTGTACGATGCTGCTATCCCCAGCACTACAGCTACGGTTTCAATTATCGAATCAAGCAGGCTTATTGACAGGCCTGCGCTGTATCCGTAATAGGAAAGGAAGCCGCTTATGTAGAGGAAAACAAACGCAGCGAGTATTACAAGCACGGATGTTATCGCACCTGCGTATATCATGCTGCGTGGTATCTGACCGTAATTGCCCGTATGCGCCTTTGGGGCTTTGCGCGAGTGTATGAACATCCACCTGAATATGTAGGCGCTTGTTGCGAAGTCTATTATTACAAGGATAATATATGCAAAAATGTTAGATGAGGCTGCCGTGTCTATTGCTGCTTTTCCAAAGAAGCCGCTCAAGGGGAATATGCCAGCTATCGAAACCGCACCTATAAGCATAGGCACATAAAGCGACTTCCTGCTTGATGAGCCGTATAGCTTGTATATGTCCTCCTCCTCGTTGTTCGCCCTCATTATGGATCCGGCAGACATGAAAAGGACGGCTTTGTAGAACGCCTGTACTATGAAGAACAGCACGGCTGCTATTATTGCATGAAGTCCTATGGCCACGAACATCAGTCCGAGGTCTTCTATGGTTGAATATGCGAGTATTTTTTTGACATGATGAGAAGATATGGCATTCGAGGCACCCAGAATCACGGATATTATACCTATTGAAAGTATCAGTTCAGATAGGCCCGCCTTGAAGAAAAGCGGCGAAAGCACAAGAACCAGGAATACGCCGGCCTTGACCATTGTGGATGAATGAAGAAATGCGGAAACTGGAGTCGGGCCTTCCATGGCGTCGGCAAGCCATTCGTGGAACGGAAACTGCGCCGATTTGGTAAAGCATGCCACGAGAACAAAAAACATCGCTATTGGCAAGTAAAAGGTAGAAGGGGCTGAAAGTATGGCGGAGAAACTGAACGTATGGTAGGACGACCATATTATCAGCATTGCTGCAAGCATCGAGAAGTCCCCTATGATTATCGTGGATATTGATTTTCTGGCCGCATATGGCGCATGCTCCTTGTAGTACCAGAAGCCTATGAGCAGATAGCTCGTTATTCCGAGCATCTCCCATGCTATGAACATGGTTATGAAATTGCCCGATATCGCAAAAAGAAGCATTGCCGAGGCAAAGACACCCATCTCGAAGAAGAACCTTGGCCTCTCCACCTTCGAGTCCATGTAACCCATCGAATACAGGATTATCAAAGGCGTTATGGTTCCGATGAGCATCGCGAGTATGACGTTTAGGGGAAGCAATTCCGTTGTTATGTGGAATGTGTAACCAGATATCCCGAACCAGCCTAGCTCCTGTATCTTGCCGTAAGAGTAAAACGACGCGTATGCGATCATCAAGGAGGTGAGCAGGCTTCCAGCAAGCACTATGGGACCGGTGTATTTTTCCCTCCCATAGGTAAGCAGGGCTAGGAATGATGCAGCCAAAAGCGGAAATATTACCAACAGCGTAAGCATTTCAATCCCTGAGTTTCGAAAGCGATTTTATGTCGAGGCTCGCCTTGCTGCCCGCAAGATATCTGTAGAACACTATGACCATTATGACCTCTGCTGCCGCTATTGACCATATTACGAACAGTAGCGGAACTATGCTGCCGTTTACGTTAAAGTTGAAGAACACTACAGCCATGAAGGATGCCGATAGCATTATCACTTCTGTAGAAAGCAGCATTACGATAACGTTCCTGCTTGAAACTATCCCGGCCACGCCAAGAACGAACACGGCGAAGCCCAGAAATATGAATACCTGCTCCATCATTTAGATCGTCCAAGAGATTTTACCAGAATTATTGAGCCTATTGCTATGCCAAACAGCATCGCCGTTATCAAATAGAAAAGACCGATGTATGACGATATCCCCGTTTTTACCTGAAGCGCGGTAAACGGGTTGTGCTGTGCTGTGGTATTTTTCATCCCGAATATAGGGTATGATATCAATGCCAGCAGTATTATGAACACAGCCATGAAAACGACTTTGTTTGTATGTGGAAATTTGGAAAAGCTGGCCGAAGCGACGCCGACAATGGCATACGTGGATATGCCGCCGACGAATATGAAGAGCTGTATTATCGCGAGGAAGGGCTGCTGCATGGCCAGGAAAAGGGCCGAATTCGCCACAAACGCAAGAGTCAGGCTTATGACCGAGTGCAGAAGGCTTTTCGATATGAATATGAATGCTATCGCTGCCAGTTCAAGCACTGCAATTATTGCAACGATGACCAACAGCCAAATTTCGTACATTCAAAACCTCATTGCAGGTCTTCCGGACGCTTGACGTATTCCCTCCTGTCGTATGCTTCGTAATCGTAGTCCTTGGTAAGTATCAGGCATTGTGGAGGACACACCTCCTCGCACAGGGCGCAGAAAAGGCATCGTTCTAGGTTTATCTGTGGCATCTTTTTTGTTCCCTTGTCCGTTTCAGTGTCGACCATGTCTATCGTTTGGTTCGGGCATATCCTTGCGCATGCGGCGCAGCTTATGCACGTTTTCATGTCGAGCTTGTGTATGCCCCTGTAATTGTCCGCGAGGTCCTCCCTGACCTCCGGGTATTCTAGCGTGGAGGGCTTCTTGAGCAACCCCTTGCCCACTTCATATACTCCTTTCATTATTGTCATGCCAACCACACGAATATTATATATGATGCCAAAACGTTTATTACTGCCAGTGGCAGCAGGTAGAGCCAGCCTATCCTTAGCAGCTTGCGTATCGTCATCCTGACAGTGGTCGCCCTTATTATTATTATGAAAATCGTAAGTATTACCACTTTTATTATCGTCCATGCGAATGGAGGCAGAACGGGACCGTTCCAGCCACCTAGGAATAATATCGTAATCAGCAAAGTCCCGACGAACATCCTGGTATAATCCAAGAAAAGCGCGAGGCCGTAATATGGAGCGCTTACATCCGTAAGCCAGCCTGCTATCAGCTCGTTGTCTGCCTCCCTTATGTCGAACGGCGGCCTTTCGAGCTCCGCCAGCATTATTATGAAGAAAAGAACGAAGCCTATCGGCAGCATCAGTGCGTACCACACGTGAGACTGAGACGCCACTATGTTCATGAACGAGAATCCGTGCGCCGCTATCGCGACCGAGGCTATGACAAGAATGAGTGGAACTTCGTAGCTCACCAGCATTATTACCGACCTTTGCGCGCTTATCGATCCGAACTTGTTTCCGCTTGTCCACCCCGCAAGGAACAATAGAAGCGGCATGAACGAAAGCACCAGGAAAACCGCTATGAGCGCTATTGAGGTGTTTATGCCAACGAAAGTACTCGTTATGGGTATGAACGCAAAAGTAAATACGAAAAGCGCGTATACCACTGGCAGTATCATCCCGAATATCGGCATGTCTGCATTGTTTGGAATTATGTTTTCCTTAGAAAGCAGCTTCAGGACGTCTGCCATGTTCTGCAGTATGCCGAACGGCCCGGTATAGGTAGGCCCGTGCCTAGATTGCATCCTGCCCATTATCTTCCTTTCGCCCCACCCGAACAAGTATACGAAAAGGACTATGAGTATTGAAAGTACTATTGCGAATATTACAAATGATATCAGGAAAGAAAGGACATTCGCGTATATTGCAGGCATGTAGCTGTGCAGATATGCATATATCGCGGAGTAGAGCCCGCTTATAAACCCAGAGCTGACAGCTATCAATTGAGCACCGATTTATATCTATTGAAAGCTAAAATTTTATAATTGATTTGATTTTGGAGTAAAGCAAGATTTCGCAATGCGAAATTGGCAGCATCCTTCGCAATTAATAAATATGCTGTCGGCAAAATCAGAACGTAACGGGTGTTAGATTGGAAGACAAAACGGCTTCAATAATAAGCAGGGGCAGCATAAGGATAGAGGTAAAGCGCTCCGGAATGCTTCAGAAGATGCTGTTCACGGTAAAGAGGATAAAGATAGGAGAGCACGAATTCGTCGAATTGTACCTGCCGAGGCATCTCGAGCTGAACGAGCTGCAGCGCGTGGCAGACGAGACAGGATTGCCTGTAGAGGCGGAAAAAATGCGCGCTTTCCCGAAGGGAAAGGGAGCCGTGGACTTCATGGGGCTCTAAATTCAGCCCACGTAAAAGTCCGCATAGGTAATGGTTCCGTTTTCGTACAGCTGCTTGCCCGCCATGGAATAGCTCACGTTCATGAAGTACGTCGACACAGTACTTGCTATTGGTATTGAAGGAAGCTTGCACGAGAAGGATGCGTTTATGCTCTGGCCTGCGGCCAGCGTCTCGTTTATCGATGTCGTGGAGTTTACAGGGAGATAGGAACTGCAGCCTATTGCTTCTATCTTTATCGGAGTGCTGAATCCATTGCTTATCCTTACTCTGTACTTCTTCGACGTGGAATTGAAACTTTCGTACCTGCACCCAATGGATGAATTTGCAAAGCTGCACGTGTTGTTGTCGAGCGGCTCCCAAGATGCGTACTGGTTAGTAAGATTGAGTTTTGTGAAAAGCGATGCTGCGTTGAAAAGCGCATCTCCGCTATAGTTGAGATCGACGAACGAGTAAAGCTGCAGGGTATAATTCTTCGAGAGGGATATTGAATCCGAGAGCGAATAGTTCTGAAGCTCAGGTACCGATGACTTGAAGTATTCGGTGCACATGTTTAAGCCGGTGCTGTTGTTGACGTATATGTAGCCGGGGCAAACCCTATGGTATGCAGAAACGTTTATGGAAGGATGGAATCCCATTATGCTGGCGAAGTTTCCTGCTGCCCCGTCTTCGGAAAGCCTGTATATCGAATAGTTCTTGCCTATGAGGCTAATTGCGAAGCCTTCGCCAGTTGAATTCTGATAGGTGAAGTTTGCATCCTTTGCATATTCTCCACTGTGGGAGGACGTAGCATTTGAAAGCATGGCGTATTCCGTATCATTATACTTGCTGCCGAGCATGCTTTCGCAGGTGCCTCCCTCGGTTGCGTTGTAGTATATGAATATCTTTGTCCAGCCCCTGCTTGAATAGCTGCAGAAGCTCGTGGTGTAGTTCAGCTTCGCAAAAAGGGCTGATGAGTCCCCCTTCTGGAAGCTATGCTCGGGGAACGAATATGTGGACAACAGAGACTTTATGTCTGCATTGCTTATCACACCCTCGAGCCATAGCCCGTATACTGCTGTACTGTTGGCATATTTTGAATAAACGCCGTTGCCCAGATTCAGCAGCGGCGAAAGGTCGTGCATTATGCTGAATGATATTCCAGTGTCTGGGCCCAGGAGCGGCTTGAACTGGCTAACGTTGTACTCAATATCCATGAGGGACGAAAGCTCCATGCCCTTAGGGAAGAGTGTGAATGTGTAAGTTTCATTAGTATTCTGCGACGGTATGTACTGGTAAAGATTTGGCTGCTGCGGATTGCTAACGTTTATGCTAAGCTGCGCAGAGGTTACGGACGAATTGGCAATGTCAAGTATCCTGCTCGGATCCGCAACTACTGAAAAATTGTATGTGCCGTTCTGCGAGTAGGTGTAGTTTTCCGTTATGTAAGCGCTTTCGTGTGAAGGTATCGAAACGTTGTAATATTTTATGGCCTGGTCGTCCAGATAGAAGCCAACCTCCATGCCGTGCACTGCGGCCGAACCAGTATTGCTTATGGTTATGTTGAAATAAGTGGTATTGAACAGATAAGTGGCGTTTGGATTGTAATTCGGGGCCTTCATCGACACGTCGAGCTTATACGGGCCCGAGGGCTGGAAGGAAACCACTATCGCTATGAAAACAGCTATGACTACGATTATCGCTATTCCTCCGTACAGCAGTATGTTCTTATCGGACGACATATTATCACTTATATTGCTCAGCGCTTTTTAATTTCCCTTATGACGGAAGCTATCTTTTCGCGTATGGGAGATATTTCTGACTCAAAATAGCCGCGTATCCATGCGTTCTCGTCGTATTTCTCCCCGTCTTCCGGGAAAAGCATTGAATATCTGCCCTTAGAGTGCCCTATTATGTTGCTGGTCTTAAGCTGCAACAAATGGTAGCGCAGGGTCTTCTCGTTTATGGGCTGCCATGACTTCGATATGTATTCCGAAAGCTCCTCCACGTTCGGGTCGTGCTTCTTCTGGAACTGGAAGTAGAGCATGGCATCAAGAACGTATATGGCGCTCAGCCTTGTCTCACCCGGGTTTATTATCCCGAGCGACAGCGCAAGCCACCTTACCATGGACCTTCGGGTCTCTGTGACCTCCTTTGTAACAAGGAGATTCCTTAGCTTTACCTCTGCCTGTATAAGCTTGGCTTCGTTTATGGCTGGCATGGATATCTCTTGCGGGTTTAACGCCTCTGTCATATTATTTTGTTAAAGATATAAAATACTTAAGCCGCATAAGTTATCGGATTGATGGTGTTTTCATGGCGACCGTTGAATTGAAGACAAGCTTCGAGCCCGAGACCCTGAGGGCTTTTATGAAAAACGAATTCCGGATGAAAGTAGAGTTCAAGAACAGCGACCCAGAGCACATATACTGGTGCGAATCCGACATAATAGCAAAGGCGCCGCTATCGCTGGCACACGATATGCCCATGGAGAACGGCAGGATAAGAATAGGGCTCCTCAAGCCCAATTCGACCGTAAACAAGGTGGTGAACCTTTATACCCTTCCAAACAATTTCCCTGACAGCTACAGGATAAACTTCGTCGTATATTTGTATGACGAAGACGGGACCATAAGCGACAGAATAGAAGAAACAAGCAGCATCGAATGCAGGCAGAACAAGGCCGGAGCAAGCGCAGGAGTTTCAAACGCGACAGGGATAGAATCCTGACTGCCTATCTGATTTCAAAGGAATTGTAGCTTTCGGTTTCTTCCGCAGCGGCAGCGTCGATTTTATGCACCTGCGGACCGTGCTTTGCATCAACGTTTATCAGCTTCCGGAACTCGTCAATCCTGTCTTTTTGCCCTATTGCAAGTATCTCGACACTGCCATCCGGCATGTTCTTCGCATAACCAATTATCCCGAGCTGCGTGGCTATCTCCATAACCAGGGCCCTATAGCCAACTCCTTGCACTACCCCATGCACGGTTATTTTCACAGCAGGCATTCGCTCGATATTAATCTCTGCGAATGATATTTAAAATGTTAATTGCAAAGCCTATTATGCGAAAAGGGCCGAAAGCGCAAAGCGCGATAGAGTTTATAACAACTTACAGCACCGTACTGCTTATAATAACAGTTGCCATAGCAGTACTTTTCCTTTTCATATCGCTTCCTAAATCAATACTTCCGACAGAATGCAACTTCTATAACAGCTTCGGCTGCTACGACGCAGTTTACGGAATAAATTACACCAGCAGCAATGTGCCGACAGGAACTGCTCTTCTTGTGGTTGCAAATTTTGAGGAGCCCGGGATAATAAATACCAGCAGCTTCAGCGCGTTTGTGGGAGGCGTAGAGAGCAACTCAGGCTATTGCGCCCCGAAAGTAGCATTGCAGGGCCAGAAAGTGTACTGCATTGCGTTTTTCAGTGGGCAAACACTGAGCCCGGGAAAGCTTTATTCCGGGACCTTCAGCATATATGCGAACTATTGTGCAGTAGCACCTAGCATTATATCCACAGCTTATTGCCCTCCGCCAAACGCAACTAGCTATTACAGATATGGAGGCGTGGTTAGGACGCAAGGAACTTTGAGGACCATAGGCGGCATATACGCGGTGCCGATAAACATAACCATAAGCAATTTCAATTTCTTCGATTGGTTTTTTATAAATTTCATAGAGCCAGGATACCAGGTAAGGATAAGCTTCAATCCAAAAAACACATCTTATTCGCTACACGAGTCTCCAGACTTAGGTAACGTGAGATTTTATTACAATAACCAGGAGCTTTACGATTGGTGCGAGAACTGCAACAGCAGCATGAGCGGCAATGCCATATTTTGGGTGAAACTGCCACCAAGGACCGTTTACAAGCTCGGCTGCTTTTTCAATAGCTGCCCAACCGAAACGACGATATTAATGTATTTCACCCCCATAAGTACGACCTTCAGCGGAGTCCATTCTGGACTTGCCCCTGGGCTAACAACGCTCTATGGTAAATATGACAACGGCCAGAACGTGTTCAATTATTACACAAACTTTGCCGGAACGGCATTGCCAACAGGTTGGAACAATCTGCTTGGAAATAACTATTCCATAGATAATGGGGTATATTTTACAGGCATGGCACTGCTGCAAAAGGTCGACAACTTCCCAGTAAACATATATAACCTTACCGAAGCCAGGATAACGTTGACCACTTCCGGAATTGGGGGCCTTGTTGCAGGAGTCAACGGCACAGGCTACAGCGACGAATGCAGCAACGGGCCCTATGACAGCAAATGGATAAGCATAGGCATCGAGCCTAGCGACCTCTGCTATGGGGATTTATACAGCTTAAAGGGAATAGGGTCTGCAGCGGTTACTTACGGAACCGCAACCAACGTCAGCACTTCAAATCCAAATTCAGGAACTTTCACAGTAGGGCTTGGAAACGGATTTTCAAATGCGTACTTCTTTTACAATAGCACCATGCAGGCCGAAACAAGCCAGACATATGGACATTTTAGAGGCAAAAGCATAGGGGCTGTGAGCTATTTCGGACTGGAAAGCCAAAGTGCTGTTTACAAAGTCAACTGGGTCAGATCTGTTACAATGCTTAGCGGAGGGCAGCAGCCACAGATAACTTTCGGGCCCATAATAAAAGAATCCGGGACATAGCTATCCCATCCTTGATGCGATGGCCTTTGCGGCAATCTCTATCGGGTTTATTATGTGCTCTACCCCTATTCCTTTGAGGTGCTTCTCCATGTCGGGATTGTCCGCAACCACCGACACTGGCCTTGAAGAAGCTATGTTCTTGGCGATTATGGCAGCATATAGGGACCTTGCGCTGTCGCTGGTGTCTATGACGATGTACTTGGCCTTCTTCAGCTCGAACTGCTCCATATCCTCCTCTAGGGTCTCGTCAGCAACGTATGCCTTGTAGCCCAGAGACCTTATCCTGTCAAAGGTAACCTTATCCGACACGATTATTATGAATTTTGACCCCTTTTGCTTCAGCATCTTGGCTATGTATACGTTCGTAGGACCGTAGCCTATCAACACTATGTGCTTGCCAAGGTTCCTCCTTTCCATTCTGGATATCCTCCCACTCAGACTATCTATTCTAGAATTCACAAAACCACTCGATATTATTGTAACCGCGCTCAGGAACACGCTAAGCCCGACAAGTATCAGCATTATCACAAAGGCCCTTGCTATTGGTGTGACAGGCACAATGTCACCGTAACCCACTGTGCCCAATGTAACTACAACGAAGTAAAGCGCAGTCAATGGTGTGTTTATCTTTACATTGAAATTGCCGGATCTGCCAAGGTAATACGTTATTGCGGTGCCGATTATGAGCACCATAACTGCTATAACAGTATAAGCTATAACTTGTGAAGTAATCTTCATATGCACCGTATAACTGTCCAATTAGGAATTTAAATATGGATATGCAATAGACTAAGTGTTTTGGATGGCGAAACTCGGACTTTTGGCTGCCGCGATTGTTGTAATAATCATCATAGCCACGGCGGTGCTTCTGCTGGCTGGCCCAAAGCCCGCAGAAACCGCACCGGAGTCAACCGTGCCCATATTGCTTTACGGGAGGGGTTTGCCTTATGTGCTTTACAATCTCTCTTCAAGCTTGGAAATAGCCGTGCTCCACGGAAACGTCTCGTCGAGCTTCAATTACAGCAATTTCAAGCCTGCTGCGCTGGCTAGCTCGGCGATGTATGCCGCGAGCTTAAACCGTAGCTGGAGCAACGCAACGGCAGACTTCTTGATAAAAAAACCGCAGTTTTATTTTGAGGGCGAAAATAACAGCTTCGGAAATGGCAACATATCGCTTCCTCTTCGATTGGGCAACTTGCCTTCGGCAAATGTAGTTATAGTAGGGCTGCGCATGTTTCCCTTGGCATATTATTCCTCAGCTGCACAAATCGCATTGCGCACTGGGCTTTACCCTGTTTATTATATTGGCAATATCAGCAATATCCACCAATTTGTGTACAACGAGAGCGTACCGGGAACCTTGCAATATAATGTAAGCATCCATGCTCCTGTCACATTCAAAATGGCGAATACCAGCTCTGGATATGTCCTCGAAGTGAACGTTGCAAACAACTGGAATAGGACGCTGAAACTTACCAATATAGAGGTCGTGGGATACTTCCTCGGATCTGAATCCAGGAATTTCAAGCTGCCGCCGGTGAATGTAGTCAGCAACGGGGATGCTTATACTCTGGAAGCGATAAACTCTCTGAAGATAAACATGAACCTTACAAGCACGCAGTCTTACTTGCAGACTAACGCCAGCGCAGTGGGCAAGTTTGTTTCAGAGGCAAATTCTGGGTCCATAACCAGTTCTGCACAGTTTTACTCCGATTTCAACGCCACACTTAACGTTTCTAGGCTGGATTACCTGGAAAGCCTTATGCTTGAGAATCAGAGCTATTATGTGGCGATGCATGAACTGGAAAATTTTGATCCGCTAAATGGCTCTGTGGTAGAATACGCAGGAAGGATAAGCGCATGGGAAAACGCGTACCATGGACTGCTCGACTTTAACGTTTCGGGCAATAAAACCTTGAGTCTGCCTAGGAGCGTAGGCGCTCTGAACTATAGCAGCCTGACCATAAGCCCAGGGGAAAGCGCTAGCCTCGTTTATGATATCGGGAACCTTAGCTACATGGGCCAGAGTACGACACCGATTAATGGCATGAATTATACGGTCTTCGCGTATTTCGACGGTGTTGTGTATTCCGACAGCATGCACGCCTGAAGCTCACACTTTTAAGATTTTGTGCACACTTTTCTCAAGGCGCAGCAACCTGTCGTACTTTCTAATCTGCTTCAAGGCATAAGAACCTGCAGAGCGTATGTCCCTGTAAGTGCTGTTTTCCGAAAGCCATTCTATTGCATCTGAATCGTGTAGATGATATATCGCAGTTTTTTGCGATATGAATTCCTGCTCTTCGAGTATGCGCATGAGCGTTTCGTGATCCGGTTCCGCAGATACCGCTGCCATAGTGAGCATCATGCTTTTGCTGCTGGAGCGGCCAAATAGTAAATCTGCGATAAGGTTTGACCCATCTGCAGATTTGGGTTTGAAAACGTTGTTCATTAGTGCAAAAGCAACCGCGTATACGTCTTTTTGGGTTTCGATGAATATTTTGAGGTAGTCGGGATCGTTTATGCTCATTGCGAGAGTTTCGACTATGTCGAAAGAAGAACCGTACCTTTTAAGGACCTCGTCGTATGCAGCATTGCTGCCCATGGCCATGAGCCCAATGGCTTTTTGGAACTCGTAATAGTCGGAGCCATCTGGGCGCGGCAGCCTCAAGATATTCTTGTCGGACGCATAATGGTAGTCCAGCCTGGCATATACTTCGTTTATGAACGGATGTTCAGAGTGCCTGCCCGGGGCGTAGATAGGATACGACTTGTAGCCGTATTGCAGCTTCGACATCCCCATGTCCATCAGGCCGGATTTTATGAGATTACCGACATACCTCCTGTCCGTGGTCTCCATTTCCCCGTAGTAAGCTTTTGCGGCCTTAGGGGCTAGCAGCATCATCAGATGATATTGGCTATCGGTCCTTTTATTTTTTTGCGTTTTGCGAAAGCGGCAGCGGTTATGCGAAAATGATAAATAGCATCAAGTCCAAACGGTTGTGAGTTTAATGGATGTTAGCAGGAAATTTGGGCAAACAGGCGACGGCAGGCACATATCAAATAAGATGAGCCAGGAAGAGGCACTAAGGCATATTGACGGTTTTATAATGTCAAAGGGGCGCAGGATTGCAGAGTATAAAAAAATAACAGAGAATACGCCCTACGACAGCGTGAGGTCCAGCATAGAGAATATAATATTGAGAGAAAAAGAGTGCCTTGAAGAGTCAAGGTCTTTCAGAAACATGGTGGAGTTAGACAGGCTAGGAGAAATAAAGCTTAGGAAAACAAAGGATTTACAGACATACAGCCACTTGGCAGGAGCAGAGTGGCTTGAGGGATCCGCTGCTGCAGGCATAAGGAACATCCTTGTAGCTGCTATCACCGAAGACGAAGACATGATAAGCAAGCTTAAGCTACTTGCGGAGGAGTATCTGGGCACCGTTACGGAAAAAGCTGCGAAACACCTTATGGACAGCATAATAAGCGCAAAGAAAGACATAGCTGGCAGGCTCCTTAAGCTAGAACAGGGGGGCTGGTAGATTGGATTGCGTTTTCTGCAGGCTCTCTGCAGATTCGGAAGATCACCTCTACGATGACGGGAATTGCTACGTAGTTCTTGACATAAACCCGGTGACGAGGGGTCATATGCTCGTAATAACGAAAAAGCACTACGAAAACATGCTTGACGTGCCTAAGGACGAGCTTTCCTCATGCTTCGGCATCGCCCAGGATTTCGCCAGGCTGGCGATGGAGAAGCTGAAAGCCAAGGGCGTCAACGTCGGCACCAACATAGGAGAGTATGCGGGCCAGGTGGTGATGCATACACACATACACATAATACCCAGATACTCCCATGGATATTCGAAAAGGCATGCACTTGGGAAGGAGGAGAAGGCCGAGCTTTTAATCATTTTGAAAAAACGTAGCATTTAAGGCACTTCCGCATCTTACTGCTATAAATAAATAGGTCCAATGCCAATTAGTAATGGTGGTATGAATGGCAAAGAAAACATATGCATGCAAGGACATCGGAATGCAGTGCGGATTTACGGCTGAAGCCGCGAACGAACAGGACCTTATGCAGAAGATCGCTAAGCACGCTAAGGAAGCGCACGGAATGAACAAGATAGACGATGCAACTATGAAGAAGGTAAAGGCGGCGATAAAGAACGCTTGAACCCCATATTTGGGTTGTTGACAGTTTATTCTGTTTTTTTTCTCTTTTTTTGTTTCTTTTTTTGTATATCTTGAAATGTATTTTTCCGAACGTATTAAATAGCCGAAACAGGACATATCTGAGCGTTTAACCTATCGGTGTTTAATTGGCAAACATGCCAGAGCAGTTGCAAAAGAGGATGGAAAAGCAGGGCTACCACTTCGTGGGCCAGCACTCGGCAGTCAAGATATGCGAGTACACGGCCAACGGGCTCAGGGGCGAGACCCTGTGCTATAAGTACACTTTTTACGGCATAAGGAGCTGGCAGTGCATACAGGGAACTCCTGCAATAGGATGCGACATAGGCTGCAGGTTCTGCTGGAGGCTGATACCCGAGGAGGAGGGCTTCAAGTGGAACGAGCTCAACGCCCTTAGCCAGTGGGACGACCCAGAGGGCATTGTAGAGGGCATGATGAAAGAGCAGAGGCGCATAGTTAGCGGCTACAAGTCGGTTGCCGACAACGACCTCAAGATGAAAAGGTGGAACGAGGCCAACGACCCGAAGCACGTTGCCATAAGCCTGACTGGAGAGCCGACGTTCTACCCTAAGCTGTCCGGGCTGCTGAACGCCTTTCACAAGAAGGGCATAAGCACCTTCCTGGTAAGCAACGGGACGCTTCCGGAGGCCATAGCAAAGCTGAATCCGCTTCCGACGCAGCTTTACATATCGCTTCAGGCTCCTGACGAAGAAACCTACATCTATGTCACAAGGCCGAAGATAAAGGACACCTGGAACAGATTCTTAAAGTCGCTTGACATGCTTCATACGCTCAAAACGAGAACGGTGTTGAGGATGACCTTGATAAAGGGTTTGAACATGAAGAACGAGGAGGGCTATGCCAGCTTGATAAAGAGGGCCATGCCTAATTACGTTGAAGTGAAGGGTTTCTCGTATGTTGGAGGCGCAAGGAACGAGGAGAGGGGGCTCAGCCTTTCGAGCATGCCGAACCATGTAGAGATCAGGGAATTCGCTGACAGGCTCGCTGAACTTACAGAGTACAGGCGCGTCTCCGAGCACGCTCCAAGCAGGGTTGTGCTGCTTGCCAGAGACGAGGAGTCCGCCCGCAACAGAATAATAGATTTCAGCAAGATAGGCTGAGCTGATTTTATTTGTTGTTCTTTGTATCTTCCCTTCCCTGAAGGTAAAGCTCGGTCGACAGCTTGTATCTTGACACCGAGTGCGCCACCACCTTGCCGTTGCCCTCGAACTTTGCCAGGAACAACCCTACGCCGCCGAACATTGCCGTTTTAATGTTGTCAACGAAGGTTATTTTGTATTTTAGCGAAGCGTCGAACCCTGCTATGTGCCCAGGGTCTATCTCCAGAGGATCGGCGTCAGTGACATTATATTCTATTATGTCGCCAGCAACGTGTATAAAAAGCGTTCCCGGGCCGGTAAATCTTTGAAGAATCAGGCCTGCGCCGCCGAAGAAAGCTGCACCTATGCCTACGGTTTCTATGCTGAATTTTACGCTCTCCTGCGCCGCTATGAAAGCATAGTGCTCTGCTATGAACTCCTCTCCTTCTCCTAGCTGTACTGCGTATATCTTTCCAGGTATTATGCCGGCAACGCTCAAAAGCCCGGACGAGCCCGAGGCCTTGAATTCCGTGAGGAATCCCGAAGCTCCTGTGAATTTTCTTTCTAGGGCGCCAACCAGGCCGCCTGCCAGCTTTGGATCCATCTTTATGTTTGATGATTTGCTTATCACCTTCCCAGAATCAGCGTATATTGCCTCGCCGTCCTCAAGCCTTATCGCCAGGGACTGCATGCTGTTTCCCACTATTTTATATTCCAAGCAAACACCATAAGCTCTTGTTTGCTATTTTTTATATACCTTGTGCAGCTCCTTGCCGCAGACTAGGCACTTTACGACCACGTATTTGTTGCTGCTTGAAAGCCTTGTCGAAGAGGTTATGCCTGGCACCAAAATCGAGCCGCAGCCCTTGCAAACCCTGAACCTGAGAGACGGACGTATCCTGTAATGGGACTGTATATTTGAGGCAAGAGCAGCATAACGCCTTGAAAGCTTTTCGTCTCCTTCCATTAGGGCCTTTTCAGACAATGAGAGAAGGCCTGCAACGCGCTTCCTTGCTATGGCTCTCGACAGGTCCTTGGTTTTTGGGCTTTGCCTTGGCATGATATTACTTTATGTTTAGGTCTGACAGTATCGAGTCGATGCTCGACTCTATCGCGGCTCCTGAGCTTATCGTGACCAGGTTCCCGGATATCTTGTAGGACGACTGCGACGGCTCTCCGTGAAAAAGCCTTACGAGCCTGAGGGTCTCCTCGTTCTTCGGAAATGAGAGCTCCTTGCCCTTTATTATGTTGGCCCTTGCCACAATCTTGACCGCGTTGCCTATGGCCCATATCTGCTTGCCTGCGTTGTCGAACACCATTGCAAGGTCCAAAAGCGGCCTGAACTCGTAAAGCCTCGACGTATCTACGCCGGCGCCGTCAAGGAGCACCATGCCATCGTAGTCATGGACATCAACGTTGGCAGTGTGTATGTCAGGCTTCACCGAGGCTCCGTGCTTGCCCCTGCACTCCGACTTCGTATAGCTCGTTGTCGTGTAGCCTATGCCCCATCTGTCGAAGAAAAGCTTTAGCGTTGAGAGGCTTTCCTCCCTGAAATCTATTGGCGGCAGGAATATGAGCATGCGCATTTGAATCATGAATAATTTGCAAGAAAAAGATTTATAACGTTCCTAAAGCCCGTTCAGAAGGAGCGGGATATCCTTGAGAGAGGGTGCCCCTTGGCCTTGAGCTCGAGCTCGTAGAAAATCCCGAAGGACATCTTCTTGACCGTGAAATTGTGGTCCCTGAGGGCCTTTTCGAGCATCGAAAGCATTATTGCTGATTCCTGCGGGGATGCGTTGTCTCCGAAAAGGTGGGCGAACGGGTTGAGCACTATGGTTCCCACCTTTAGCTGTGTGGCTATCTTCTGTATCTCGAACGTCACTGCATCAACGGTGTCCTGCTTTGACGATTCGTCCTTCTTCTCGAAGTTTGCAAATATGAGTAGCGATTCGCCCGCTTCTACCGGGGAGCCCTGCTCTATGACTCCGGACCTCCCCGCGCCCTTCGGTTCGGCCTTTACGTAGTCCACATGCCAGCACATGAATCGCATTTTCACACCTGCTTTGTAGAAGCAAGAGCTTCCAGAGATTTCTCTTTTATGATTTTTGATATTTCGGAGTACTGCTTTACCGGCACCTCGGCCTTAAGGCTTACGCCGTAAAAAGTGCTGTTTATGTCTGTGATTTCTATGTCAAACGCCAAAATCCGCCTGCGAACCGATTGGGGCAGCGACTTCACGCTTTTGTTCATCTTAGATTCGAAGTCATCGAAGCTTTTTGAGAGAAGCAGCTCGACGCGCTGCTCCATGTGCATGGTTTCGCTCCTCTCGTAGTTTATGACAAGAGCCTGTATCAGTATCCCGTTTGGTATGTAGGT
Source organism: Microcaldota archaeon (assembly GCA_021827665.1). Classification (GTDB taxonomy): domain Archaea; phylum Micrarchaeota; class Micrarchaeia; order Micrarchaeales; family Micrarchaeaceae; genus Micrarchaeum_A. Next base: position 36,830 of record JAKAUR010000008.1, on the reverse strand, counting down.
CCTTATGTTGTCAGGGCCCAGAAGCGACGCATATACAAGGCCAACCTTTTCCACTTTGCCCTCAAAACCAGGGACTATGAGCCCGTGGGGCCACGTCGAGGCTATGTTGCCGTACTGCCACGTTGACACCTTTACCATATCGCCTATTTTGAAGGGCTTTGTGGCCATTATCTCGAATCCGGCCAGTATGTTTCCGAGAGTGTTCTGCGCAGCCAGGCCGAGCACTATGCCTAAAAAGCCAGCCCCTACCAGCAGTCCGGTAACGTTGACCTTGAGCTCGTAGAGCACGGTTATGGCAACTATAGTATATGCCACTACCCTGAACAGATCCGCAAGAGCCGATCCCTCCTCCTTGGGCGTTTTGCTCCCTATGAGCAGCATGCCGCGGGCAACAAGCTCTACTATGATTATGCTGAATATTACGGTGAGGGCCACGTTGAAATACATGGCGTATGAATCGGGCACTACTCGGTAGGCGAGGAGAGCATGTACTAGGACAACCCCGAAAACGAGTATTGCTATGCCTGCCGCAAGATTCCTCTTGAACTTATTCAAAAAAACACTTTAGCTTTCCATGTAAGGAGCCAGGTAGTACGCCACCTCCGCATCGCCTATCTTGTAGTCGACCTTTATGGGCTCGTCAGTCTTTATAGAAAGGTTTATGTACGAGCTTGACGGGCATGCCTTGACTATCCTTCCGAGATAATCCAGATTGAAAGTGGCCGATGCCGGCTTCTCTGATTCTATCTTCTTTATTACCTCTGCGGCGTTCATGTGCTCCTCTTCAAGCTCTCCTGCGTCACCCTTTGCAGATACCACAAAGGAGTCCTTGTCCGCCTTGAAGCCTATGTATGTAGAAAGCAGGTTTGCGTCGCTTAGTATGTCCTTGAAGGAGTCGCTCTTCACTTCAACCTTGGATTCGAATTCCACCTTCGGTTCCTTTTCAACGTCCTTTTTCACTTCTATCATGGGTAGCCTGTAGCGCCTCTTGCTCTTCTCCCCTATGAACTCTATGGCGAACTTGTTGTTCGAATCCTTCATAAGAAGCTGCTCGCCAGGCCTTGCGCTCGCGAGTATCTTGCTGAGGTTGTCGATGTTGAGCCCTATTGATGACTGCTTCTCAACGTCGTACTTGGAAAACGCCTTGTTTGGTATGAAGAATGATATCATGCTTATGCCGCTCGGATCCATTGCGCGAAGCGTTATGCCCTCCTTGGATATGGAGAACGTTCCCTCGTCTATAAGGTTAACGATCGAGTCAATGCAATTCTTCCAATACTTAGCGTCGTCTATCTTTATTTCGAACAATAAATCACCAAAGATTAGCAAGGCATCAAGCGCGCACCACATCGGGCTTTAATGTCGTAGCAATTAGATTGGTTGCAAAAAATATTTAACCCCTTCTGTAAGGGCAAGAAAGCCTTCGGATTGCCCGGAGCATAACTGTATAACATTATGGATATTAATTGTTTGGTGGAAAAATAGCTTTGGTATAATGATTGTTGCTGGAGTCACCGCAGATTACGGCATAGGAAGTGGCGTTGCCGACCGTCTGGGAGCCGAGTACTGCAGATTCTTTTCTAAGGTGTTTCCCGATGGCGAGTCATACCTCAGGCTTGAGAGGGAAATGAAGGGAGACGACGTGCTGCTCGTGCAGGGCATGGATTCGAACCAGGACAAGCGCCTGTTTGAGATGCTGATGGCAGCTGATGCTGTGACAAATGCTGGAGCAAACAACGTATACGGGCTCATAACCTACATGGCCTATGCAAGGCAGGACCGTACGTTTGGACCGGGAGAACCGATAAGTGCCAGGGTAGCGCTCAGGGCGCTGCACGACGCAGGCATATCCAGGCTTGCGGTAATAGAGCCGCATAAGGAGGAAGAGCTTTCGTATTTCAAAGGCAGGTCCATGCCAATAGAGGTTTTGGGAAGCGTCGCGAGGGAAGCGGTGAGGATAACTGGCGCGGAAAAACTCATAGCGCCTGATTACGGCAGCTCGCCGCGCGTTAAAAAGATTGCCGAGGATCTGGGCATAGAGTGGGATTACATAGAAAAGAAGCGAAGCAGGGATGACGGCAGCCTCAGCATGGGGAAGGGCCTGGAAAGGATTGACGGCGTAAAGGCCCTGGTTCTTGATGACATGATAAGCACAGGAGGGACTGCTGCGCTGGCAGTAGGAGAGGCCATTTCAAAGGGGGCTGCCAGTGTCAGCGTGGCTGCTGCGCACATGCTGCTAGTAGGAAACGCTTACGAGAAGATAAAGAATGCAGGGGCAAACCACATTTTCGGATCAAACAGCACCGGAAGCAAAGGCTGCGAAACTGTGGACGTATCGCACGAAACAGCAGATGCATTGTCAAGACTCATGGGAGATTGAATTGAAATACGCCATAAGCATAAACGGCATAGGGAAGAGGTTCGGAAAGGAGTACGCGCTCAAGGACATAAGCTTAGAAATAGGCAAGGGCATAACGCTTGTCCTGGGGCCCAACGGGGCAGGCAAGAGCACGCTGCTGAGGTGCATGGCAGGGCTTTACAAGCCCGACGAGGGCACGATCAGGGTATTGGGAAAGGACCCATATTCCGATGCGATTATAAGGGGAAAAATCTCATTCATGCCGGACAACTACGGGCTGTACGACTTCCTGAGTGTAAGGGACAACATACTTTTCTTCTCAAGGCTTTACGGGGTTAACGACGAGACTGCAATATCAAAAGCCATGGAAACGCTCAGAATGCTTGATGCGGACGGCTATATAGACATGAAGGTCGGACAGCTGAGCAGGGGCACCAAGCAGAAGATGCTTTTCTGCAAGGCCTTGGTCAACGATCCAGATGTGATACTGCTCGACGAGCCCACCGCATTCCTGGATGCGAGCAGCTCGGCGCAGGTAAGGGAAGCATTATCGGATATGGCAAAGGCTGGAAAATGCGTGGTCTTTGTCACACAAAGGGTCGACGAGGCAACCAGATTCAATTCCCGCATATGCGTGATAAGGAAGGGAAAAATAATCAAGGACACCAATACGCAAGGGCTTTACCGCGAGGTCCTTAGCGGAATAACCGTGAGCATAAGGCTTGCGAAGCCCATCGTGACGGAGATGCGCGGAAGGCTGGGAAAAAACGTTGTAATAGAGAATGGCAACATCGTAAAGGCAAGGATACGCGACTACAAAGACATAAACGAAGTGCTTGAAAGGCTCATTAAGAACGGGGCGTACATAGCGAGCGTGGATTACGCCGAGCCCATGATAGAAAAGCTTTATGCAGGTGACGATGACGAGGAGTAAGCCGATGGCAATAGCCGTGAAGGACATACGCGAGGTTTTTAGCAGCGTCTCCATCTACGGGCCGATGATAGGCGTGCCGCTGTTCTTCGCCGTGGCTCTTCCGTTCCTGACTGTATACGTTGCGCTGCATGCCGCTCCAAGCATAGCTTCAAGAATAGCGATAACGCCGGTAGCCAGCGCGTCTGCATCGCAGGTCAACAGCCTTTCGTTCATGTACTTTTTTGCCATAAACGTTCTTGGTCCTATATTCCTTACCATACCGATATTCACGGCTTCGGTGATAGCGGCGGACAGCTTTGCAGGCGAGAAGGAGCGCAAAACCTCGGAGAACCTCCTGGCAGCTCCGATAACCAACGGCGAGCTGCTTTTGGGCAAGATATTGGCTTCGCTGATACCTACCATACTGTTAACGCTTGCGGTTTTCGGCATATATGGAGCTACTGTGAATTTCCTTTCAATAAGAGAGTTCCACACCGCGGTGCTCCCTACTCCAACATGGCTGATGATGCTGGCTTCTGCACCGCTTTTGGCGCTTGCGGCCATAGCGGTTGTAGTTTTTGTGTCAGCGCACGTCAAAGGCATAAAGGAGGCGCAGCAGATCAGCACTCTGCTTGTCCTGCCCATACTGCTCATACCGTTTATTTCCATACTAGGAATAGCAAACCTCGACGTAGCTTTTTTCGCATACGTGATAGCTGCCCTTAGCATAGTGGATGCGGTAATTTTCTATATAAGCGTGAAGGATTTCAAGAAGGAAAAGATTTTATATTAGGATAGCATATGAAGAGTTATTGCAGCATTTGCTCCGAAGAATTTGAGTGCACCGAAATTTTTCCAAGAAGGATCTGCTGGTGCATGAAAGTAAAAACTATAGGAGAGCAGAGATCGTGTCTTTCCAACAGCGAAAGTATGTGTATGCAGGAAATGCCTTGAAGGATCCAAAGTGAACTAATGCCGACCATGGAAATTAGGAAGGAGCGAGATCAGGACGTAATGAGTATCATCTCCAAAATGAGAGAGGATGTACATTCCGAGATAATAAGAACAATCAAAAGCGTTTTGGTTTCACAGTCTAGGGACATAATCAAGGCGCCTGGATTGATGGATATGTTAAGGTATTATCCGGATTCCATGGGCAAGTATTCAAGGGCTTCGATAATGACGCTTTCTGCCATGGCAGCAGGCGCCAATTATAATGATTGCATATTGCCCGCGGCTGCAATCCAGCTTTTCGAGGATTTTGCGCTTGTGCACGATGATATAGAAGATGGTAGCTTACTTAGGAGAGGCAGGAGAACCATACAGACAGAATATGGAATCGGCAGGGCCATAAACGCAGGCGACATGCTGCATTCCGCAGTGGAATGGCTGCTTTACAGGGTTTCAAAACAAAAAAACGGGGACGAGATATACAAAAAAGCCAGGGAGATAGGCAACATAACTTCCATAGGGCAGGACAAGGATATATATTACTCCGGGAGGAATGCCTTGGAAGCTACCGAGGAGATTTACATAAGCATAGCGGCAGACAAGACATCAGCGTACAGCGTATACGGGCCGTTGCAGATAGGCGCATTGATAGGCGGATCAGGGCTTGTAGAACTTCAGGTTCTGGAGGACATAGGCCTGCCTGCGGGGATAGCCTTCCAGATAAACGACGATATAAAGGACGTGGAAGGCAAGGTAGTAGGCAAAAGCCAGTACGAGGATATAAGACAGGGCAAGGCCACGCTGATATCGATAAACACGTACAAAAATTCTGGGCCTGAAGAAAGGGCAATAATGGAATCCATATATTCGAAAAAGCCTTCAGATAAGGACGACAATGACATAAATTACATCTTAGGGCTTATTGAGAAAACTGGATCTGTCGGATACGCGAGAAAGATAAGGAAAGAATACGAAAAGAGCGCCTTAAACGCTCTCATGAGGGCCAGGGACATAATCCCGGAAAACCCTTATTCTGAAGCCCTTATGGAACTCATAGGCGCTCTCTATACAGAATGACGGCAGCCCTCATTTATAAGTAGAGCGACCGTTACCATCTCTTTCTTCTAACAGCCAGGTACACTATCACTGCTATCACTATTATGACAACTATGGCTGCAACCAGATATTCTATAGCGTTAGGGCCAAGTGTTGTTGGAGGCACCGTAGTGCTTACAGGCGCAGTGGTTGTTGGTGCGACCGTAGTCGGCGTCGTCGTAGGAACAGTAGTAACAGTGTTTGAAGGGCTTATCGTCGTAGTTGTTGGTACTGAAGATGTTGAGGTGGTCGGCACTGTCCTGTTATATACTACTATATATATCGCGGCTACGCCGTGTGTATTGGACATTGAAGGGCTCGTCGCAAGGTATGCAGTGTAGTTTCCAGGAGTGGCATTGGCATTAACATGGAACCTTATTTTACCACTGTAAGGCGGAAGTCCTGAATTAGGTATGAATCCGATGTTGATCCCGTATGGTGCAAGTGCTGGGCTGGTACCAACCGTCACGTTGCTCGCAGTGCCGTTATAGACCGTTATTGTATAGTTTATGTAGTCTGTAGAATTTAGATATAGGAAAACGTGGCTTGGATTGACCTTTGGGAATGCAACGCCCGTAGGGGACGATGCAAACGATATCAGAGTTATTGAAAAAAGCATTACTAGAGGTATAGCGAAATATTTTGGCATTCGAGTGTGCATTTATACACCATTTTATATAGCTTAAACAAGCTTTATATAACTTACACTTTGTCCGATTTGCATTCTCTGCCTGTGATGCGTTTGGTTGGATGGCTTTCGGATTACAATACATTGTAAAAAACTTGACTGTAAGACATAAATATATGGCTCATCAGAGCGATTTTGTGTCTTTATATGGATGATTACAGGAAGAAGCTGGCACTGGCGATAAGGTCAGGCTACTTTTTAAAAAATTTGGAAATAGACCCAAAGGATGCTTCGGATCTGGCAGATTACCTACTGTCGTTCTTTGGCTACGAAGAGGAGATAATAGACAATATGCTGATGAGATACGATAGGGACGTGTTTTACCAGATGGAAGACAAAGGAATCCTCAAAACCAGCCAGACTATCGAAAAGATTACTGGAGGCAAGTATGCAGGGAAGGAGTGGACTTTAAACGGATGGATACTGAACATGGACAGCATATACGAATTGATTGCGCATGCTTATGAAAAGACGAAGAACGTGAAAGCCCCCGAAGCAGTTTACAAGGAGCTCTTCGATTCCGTTTCAGTAGAGGATTTGAAAACCGCCGAGACTAATCCTTTTCCGAATTCTAAATTCGTTTTCAACGAAGGGTGGTATTCATCGATGGAAAGAGAGCTTGAAGAGCACATGGAGTCGGAAAGGGAAAAACGTGCCCAAAATGGGAATTTCTACGATTACCTTTCTATCTTCACAACCATGCTTAGCCCTGACATAAAGCCTTTGGCTTACCTTGCCATGGATGCTGGAACGGAGTACACAGTTTCAGGAATTCTCAAGGCTATGGCAAATAAATTTGGATGCAGTCTTGAAGAGCTGGAAAACCACGTGAACATTGGATCGATAATGGAAAGCTTGGCATCGGTTGGGGTTGTCCATGAAAGAAAAATTGAACTTCACAGGAAAGAAACCCGCGTCTACACCAAAAGCCAGCACCTCCGTGCTTTTGATGCCGTTGCTTCCCATGCAGTAAGAGCATGCAAGGAAAAATTGGAGCCGGCAGGATTGATGCTTTCCGACATCTTTTCCATATCGGTGGCACAGAGGATGAGCAGGGCACATTCGCAGAATCTTTTCGGACTGATGAAACTGCTTGCCGAAAACGGAAATAAAGATTTCACGCTTTACGAGATTAGGGAAATTATGGATAGCGACAGCGTGAGGCACGACGTTAGATTGTTTAAATCTCGCAGGCTTTTGGACTATGAGTCCTTTTCAAGCAACGGAGGATCCGAAGGCAAGCTGAACTACAGGGTGTTGCGAACGACGAGCTTAGAAGAGCTGCACAAAAAGGGTTTTGTACAAAGACCAGAAAAGTCCTGGAGGCTGGGAAAAGCCATAGAGTTCATAAACGAAAATCTGGATAAGGACATTGACAGATTTGACGTATCGAAGGCTTCTGGCAGCGACGTCGACTTTTCTTCGAAATGTCTGGTCATGCTTTCAAAGGCAGGAGTTCTTGAACGCAAAGCAGAGTGGAATAAAAAGAGATCCTCAGCAAAGGCCAACGAAAATACCGTCAACGTATGGAACGGGCTGCTATCGTGGTTGTATAATGTGGCAAAGGAAGCAGGCTTGCGTGATGGCAATGGTGGAGGACCTTTGGACAGGCTGGAGGCAGCAGTGCTCAGCTATGACGAATACTTGAACGGATTGCGGGATTATGCAAAAGACGGCAGACTGATCGAAGACTGCTCAGCACATTTTAGATATCTTTCCGAAAATAGGCATAAGATTGGGAAAAATTCCAAATTGGCAGAGACGATACTGGATGTTGCGAAGGAAGGAAGCAGGCTGTACGAAATAGCCCAAAAGCTCGGCGAAGACACTGCCGTCACTTACGCCGGAGCTCAATGGCACGTTAAGGAATTGCTCAGGAAAGGATTATTGGAAAAAGAAGGGAACGTTTATACTACTAAAAGCCCAAAACGCGCAGATAAAAGGCAATGACGGCATCAAAATTTAGTCTCTTTATTACAGATGCACGTACGGAACTAACACAAACCTTTTTATATATTAATGTATTATTATGTTATAACATTAAAATACATTGATGATTGCATGGCTTCGGCAGAAAAGGAAAAGAGGAAATATACTACCATAACGATACCTACGCCGCTTTTCGAGAGCATAAAGAGAAGCATAGAGGACACTGGATTTTCTTCCGTTTCAGATTACGCGACGTACATTCTCAGGGAAACGACCGCAGAACTAAACTCGAAAAGAATAGGTAAAAATTCCGAAGAAAGCGCTATAGCGAAGAAGCTGAGGGCTCTCGGCTATATGTGACGATTAAACGCAATAAAGCTGGTTTACATGATAGAGCAAAACCTTGACGAATTAGAGGAGAAGAGCATATACATAATGAGGGAGGCGAAGGAGCGCTTCGGAAATATTGCAGCACTCTGGAGCATGGGGAAGGACAGCACGGTAATGCTGGCACTGGCGCGCAAGGCGTTTATGGGCAAGGTCCCCTTCCCAGTCATACACATAGACAACGGGATAGACTTTCCGGAAACCTACGAGTTCAGGGAGAAACTGGCCAAGCAGTGGAAGCTAGATCTTATAGTGCAAAAGAGCGATATAAAGCCCGAGATATCAGGATATGCGTGCTGCGGGGCCAACAAGACCGTGGCGCTCAAAAAGATAATGAGAGAGCGTGGCTTCGATGCGCTGATAGTTTCGATAAGGAGGGACGAGCACGGGATAAGGGGCAAGGAGAGATACATATCCCCAAGGACCAAGGACTTCAAATGGAAATACAAGGATCAGCCCGCAGAACTATGGAACGATTACTCGTCGAAGCAGAGCAATGGAGGCCACATACGCGTGCATCCGCTGCTGGACTGGAACGAGATAGACATATGGAACTACATAAAGAGGGAAAAGGTACCAATAAACAGCCTTTATTTCGCCAGGGACGGAACGAGATATAGGAGCTTAGGATGCACCCACTGCACCGTTCCAATAAAGTCCAATGCAGACAGCGTCGACAAGATAATAAACGAACTCAAGAACACAAAGGTTGAAGAGAGGAGCGGAAGACAGCAGGACAAGGAGACGGCTTACATAATGGAGAAGCTGAGGGCTCTCGGATATATGTGAGGGATTCGCATGCAGATCCAACAGATAACAATGCTCGGGCACAAAGACCACGGCAAATCCACGCTCATAGGATCCCTGCTCATAAGCACAGGAGCGGCCACGGAAGAGCGCATAGAAGACGCAAAAAACACAAGCAAAAAGCTTGGCAGGCAGTTTGAGCCGGCATACATACTGGACGCGTTTTCCGAGGAGCGCGAGGGCGGCCTCACCATAGACACAGCAAGGGCGCAGATAAAGTACAAGGGAAAGGCCTTTGAGCTCATAGACGTTCCGGGCCACGAGGAGCTGATAAAAAACATGCTCAGCGGCGCATCGTACGCCAGCACAGCGGTGCTGGTCGTATCGGCAGCGAAGGACGAAGGCATAAGGCCGCAGACTAAGAGGCACCTATTCCTTGCCAAAATGCTGGGCATAAGGCATTTCATAGTCGCAGTAAACAAGATGGACGCCGTGGATTATTCCCAAAACGATTATGAAATGATAAAGAACGACATAGCTGCGTATCTTGACGGCATAGGAGTACACTCGCAAAGCGTCAACTTCGTCCCCATATCGGCGTACAAGTCCGAGAACATAATTTCAAAATCGCAGAACATGCACTGGTACAGGGGCAAGCCGCTAATGGAGCTGCTTTTAACGTGCCATACGAAGAACTCCGCAGCAAAGATGCCGCTTAGGGCAATAATTCAGGGAACGCTCGAGACTGAAAGTGGTGTGGCATACACGGCAAAGGTGCTGAGCGGCACCATAGAAACGGGATCAAGCATAAGGATATTGCCCATCGATAAAAGGGCGACGGTGAAAAGACTTTACGTTAAGGGCAGGGAGGCGCGCAGCGCCAAGGCCGATGAGAACATAGCGATAAACATATCGCAGGACATGGGCAACATGCGCGGCGCGGTGATAAGCAGCACGAACATGACAAAGGCTGCAAACGCGATAAGCACTATGCTTTTCTTTGTAAAGCCAGTAAGCGGGAACGTGGAAATCAGGTTCAACGGCAATGGCACTGATGCGAGGATAAGCCTGGACAAGGTCATAGACACAGTCACCGGAAGACCGAAGAACACGCAGAGGCCCAAGGCCCTAGACGCCGCGGAATGCATAATAAGGCTGGGGAAAAAGGTGGCTGTTGAGGAATTTTCGAGCTTCAGGGACCTTGGAAGGTTCGTGGTCTACAGCTCAGGCAAGTTTGCCGGAATAGGGGTTGTGGAAAAGGTGCTTGGATAAATGGGATTGCATGGCGCCAGTGAAATAATAACCGGGTTACTGAGCCTGGATTCGAGGGCTAGTGTCTCAAGTCTTTCCATGATATCTGTGGTATTAGGCCTTCAGCATCCAAAATACTAAAGGACCTTACCGAAGAGCTCGGGCTGAAGTTTGTTCTGAAGACGAACACGCACATCGGCGGTGAGACGATAAGATATAGCATGGAAAGGATTGCAAAGGATAGAGCAATAAAGAGTTTTTGCCGTAGCTTCACAAAAGCCGCAGAGGCCCTATGCGATTGCATATCTGTCCAACTAGACGTATTCAACAAGAAAACAAGGTACAAGGCGAGCCTGAGGCTCTACGATTATTTCGACGCAGACAGGTTCGGGATTCTGAGCACGTTCCGAAACATTTCGCTGCTGAGCGGAAGCTACAAATTTTTGAGTATGGGGATCTTCAAGGACGAGAATGATGCGGTCCAGAATACCGTAGAAAAACATATAAGGGCTTTCGGGAAAGATAATGTTAGCGTTGTCAGCGCGAGAATCCTGAAAGCGCTGAAGGGCATAATTCCATTCAGGAAGTTGAATATCAAAAGGAACTACGTCCAATAAAAAATGAAATTAGCATAAATACCAAAAGGTGTCTTGACGAAAATAAGGAGCGCAGACCTGGTTACATACCTCAGGACCGCACTGATAATAGTTGTCGCTTATTTGGTAATCGTAAAATTCAACGCGTTCGCCATAATAATACTGCTTGCAGTAGCAATGCTCTCAGACGCGATAGACGGATACTTTGCAGTCAGGGAGGAGAGCAAGGGTAAAATAGGCTTCATAACCTACGTCAGAGCCGCGACAGGAAACAAAAAGGAGTGGGACGTAGTACACAAAATCAAGCAGCGCGTTGGCGAAAGCGCGCCATATGGGCCCAGGATAGACATAGCAGGAGACAGGATAAGCGAATACGTGCTCTGGGTCACGTTCACGTTCCTGCACATAGTCCCTCTTTTCGTGCTCTTCATAATAATCATAAGGCACTCGTTTGCTGACGCGCTCCTCGGTGCAAAGGGGACATCTTCAAAGATGCATTCCAGAATTGCACGCTCGCTATACGCCTCCAACGTGAGCAGGGCAGGGATACAGATAACCAAGTTCGTTACCTTCGCATATCTGGCCCTGGTGTATGTGCTCTCTTACCCGCTCTGGATAGGCTATGTACTAATAGGTATCCTAACCGCTTACATACTCATACGGGGCGTTGCAGAAATCTACGAGGCCCTGCACAGCTGATCCTGAATGGCGTTGCATATTTATAGTTTATTTGAGATTGTTCAATGGTTAGTGATTTTATGGGTTTGACAAATGGCGCGATGAAAGGGAGGGGGCTTTCGCTTTGGGGTTATACGAAGAAAGCTTTGGACATAGCGCTGCATCCTGGCAGCGTGAATCAGAGCTATCGTATAGGGGATGCAATAGCTTTCTATTACAAGGCAGCAATAATCCCTGCAATAGCTGCGGCGGTTCTAGGCTTCGTTCTGCTCTTCGCGTTCGGAAGCCTGGCATTGGGAATTTTCAGCGCATTCAGTGCTCTTGCAGGCGGGTTAATAACATATGCTCCGGCATTTATGGGAATTGTAGGGGCAGTCATAGGACTGGCTTATGTTCTCCTGCTCATACCGATAGGCATAATTGTTGACGGTGCGATATACCACTTCTTTGCGAAAACGCTTTTCAGGGTTTGGAAAAACGATATGTCTAAGACCATAACCGCTACTATGTATGCGAGCTTCCCTGCAATGTTGTTGCTATGGACCTTTTTCATACCTGTGCTTGGGCAAATAGTTGCTATTGCGGCGAGCATATGGGGCTTTATAGTTCTTATAATATCGATGGCAAGGCAGCAGCAAGTCAGCGGATGGAGGGCCTTCGGAGGCATACTAATCTCTGGAATAATTTTGAGCATAATAGTTATTGCGATAGAAGTGCCTGTCCTGCTTTTGGTCCATAACCACACAGGCCTTGCGGGCTCGTCATTTTGCGTACCTAGTACTGGGTTCTTGTGCACGCATGCATCTTTCTCCAACGGCGTCATCTCTGCAGGGGTTAGCCAGTCATTAGGTATAAGCATGATGAAGAGCAGGGTTTTCTTCGTCCCATTTGGACAGAATTTCAGCACTTCCGATCCGTCATATTATATAGGCAATCTTAGCAGCGGAAAGATTGCTGTAATCAACATTAGCGGAGTCAAGGAAGTGAACAATTCGGTGACTGGAAACCTAACGCTGGAATACTATACCTCGATATCCCAGACTACGCCTTACATCAAAGTGCTCGGTTCCTATGGTTACTTTGGCAACTGATTGCGTAGCATATTTATACCAGTACGGTTAAATTGCTATATAGATTAGATGCCGGAAAGAAACGATGCGGCCTACCTCGTTCTTGAAGACGGTTCTGTTTATCCTGGCACCCGCTTCGGCTCGCATTCCGATGCGAACGGAGAGGTCGTCTTTACCACCTCTATGAACGGATATGTTGAATCTCTTTCTGATCCGTCGTACAAAGGACAGATGCTGGCAATAACTCATCCTCTCGTAGGAAATTACGGGGTGCCCGAAAAGGAAAGAAGGAACGGGATATTATCGAATTTCGAATCCGAAAACATACAGGTTTCAGGCTTGATAGTAGGGGAAATAACCCACGGCTCTGAATGGAATTCCGAAAAAAGTCTCGAAAAATGGCTCGCAGATGAAAATGTGCCTGGAATATCCAGGATTGATACGAGGGCGCTTGCATTACACATACGCAAGAAAGGCGCCATGGCAGGTATTATTTCTGACGGCATGGATTCCAGGGACGGCAATGATTATGAAAGCATAAATTTCGTTGAAATGGTATCTGTAAAGAGACCGATAATTTATGAAAATAAGGGACCTACGATTGTAGTCGTGGATTATGGATTGAAGGAAGGAATCCTGGACTGCATATATTCTATGGGATATTCCATAGTCAGGTTGCCCCACAATGCCACTGAAGAACAGGTACTTTCCTACGACCCGAATGGCATAGTGCTTACCAACGGTCCGGGAAATCCGATGCTGCTAAGCAAAGAGACCGAAACAGTTGCAAAACTGATTGAGCACAACATACCGATTTTGGGTATATGCTTGGGGCACCAGATTGTAGCAATGGCTTCAGGCATGGAGATAAGGAAAATGGGTTTCGGTCACAGAGCCATAAACAAGGGCGTAATGGAATTGCAAACCGGAAGATGCATGATAACTACGCACAATCATGGATATGCGGTTTTCGGCGATGCACCTGACGGCGTTGAGATTTCGCATGTTTCGCTTGACGACAGGACCATAGAGGGAATGGCCATCAAAAGCCATAACGTAATGACTGTGCAGTTCCATCCAGAGGCTAGGCCTGGAACTAAAGACGGATTCAGAATTTTTGAGCTCTTCGATTCTTCAGTAAGGGGTTTTATCGGTGGAAAAGAGTAAAGCAAAGAAGATATTGCTTATAGGTTCAGGAGGCATAAAAGTAGCTGAAGCTGCTGAATTCGACTACAGCGGTTCTCAGGCGCTTCGCGCTCTCAGGGATTCCGGCATTAAAAGCATTGTGCTCAATCCAAACATAGCCACGGTGCAGACGAGCTACGCTATGGCGGATTCCGTTTACATATTACCGATATCCTCTGAATATATCAGGCGCGTGATAGAAAAAGAGAAGCCGGATGCGATACTGTCTGGGTTCGGAGGACAGACGGCTCTCAGTGCGTGCCTTGAGCTTTGGGACGACGGATTCCTGCAGGCTAACGGCGTGGAATTCCTTGGCACACCCCCTGAAGGGATAAGAAATGCATTGGGAAGAGCTGATTTCCAAAGGCTAATGCGTAAGCTCGAAATACCCGTCCCGCCAAGCTTTGGGGTTAAGAGCATCGAGGAGGGAATCGGCGCGGCAAAGAAGCTTGGATTCCCGGTAGTGTGCAGAGTCAGCTTCAACCTGGGCGGACGAGGCTCTTTCATAGCGCACAATATGGATGAGTTCGAAAGCTCGATATCCAGGGCATTCGCACAGAGCGGAACCGGCGAAGCGCTTGTTGAGAAATACCTTAGCGGCTGGAAAGAGCTCGAGTACGAGGTTATGAGGGACAGTGACGGGAATACCGCAGTAATCGCGTGCCTTGAAAACCTGGACCCGATGGGTACGCATACAGGGGAATCAGTTGTAGTTGCGCCGGCGCAGACCCTGGACAATTACGTATACCAGGAGATGAGGAGCACGGCCATACGAGTAGCCGAATCGATAAATCTCGTAGGAGAATGCAATGTGCAATTTGCCCTGGAGCCAAACAGCTACGAATTTTTTGTGATAGAAACCAACCCCAGGATGTCAAGGTCTTCCGCGCTTGCCAGCAAAGTGACCGGATACCCGATAGCGTACGTGGCTGCAAAGCTGGCGCTTGGGAGCAGGCTTCACGAACTGCGAAATGAGATTTCGCGCAGCACGAGCGCGTATTTCGAACCCAGCATGGATTATATTGCGGTGAAGATGCCGCGCTGGGACAGCACTAAGTTCGAGATGGCTGAGGATTCAATAGGCAGCGAGATGAAAAGCATAGGGGAAGTGATGAGCATAGGCAGGAATTTTGAAGAAGCGCTTCAAAAGGCCGTGAGAATGCTCGACATAGGGGAAGAGGGCATAATAAGCTCAAGCGAGGCGATAAGGTCCATGGGTAAGGACGAGGCAGTATCTGCGCTTGCCGCAAGGAAGCCTTATTGGTTTCTTTATGTAACGAGAGCGTTTGCAGAAGGCGCAGGCATTGACGAGATTCATAACGCCACTGGGATAAACGTATTCTTCCTAGAAAAGATCAAACAGATAGTAAACAAATACTCTGAATTTTGCAGTTTGGAAGCAAAGAGGAAAAAGGAAATGGTTGACGAGATGCTTGGGCTGGGTTTCTCCGAGAAGCAGCTCGGTTACGAAGGCCTTTCCCAAAAGGCAAAGCACATAGACACACTCGCCGGCGAATGGCCTTCCGATGCGAACTACATGTACCTTACCCGGAATGCAATTTTTGACGAAGCAGAGACGGAGGCCAATAAGAACGGTGTGCTTGTGCTTGGGGCAGGGTGTTTCAGGATAGGCGTTTCCGTAGAATTTGATTATGCTACCGTGATGGCCGCAAACGCTGCAAAAAATCTGGGCAAAAATGTGATTATGCTCAACTGCAACCCGGAAACTGTTTCTACCGATTGGAATTTCTCGAAGATATTGGTGTTCGACCATGTCGGCTCTGAATCTGTAGTTTCAATATCGAAGAGCTTCGGGATAAGTGACGCGGTTCTTTTTACAGCGGGGCAAATAGGAAACAACATAGCGGAGGAATTGCACGGCAGGGGCATAAACATATTGGGCAGCGGGCATAAAGCGATAGAAAGCGCGGAGAATAGGAAGTCGTTTTCAAACATAATAAACGAGCTTGGCATCAGAGAACCGGAATGGGAGAGCGTAACTTCGGTATATGAAGCCGTAGATTTTGCATCCAGAGTGGGCTATCCTCTTATGGTAAGGCCAAGCTTTGTGCTCAGCGGATCCTCGATGGGAATCGTCAACAGCGAAGACGAGCTCAGAAGAAAAATTTTAGGCATTGAAAAACGATACGTGCACAAGCCCGTAGTCATATCGAAGTTCATATCGGATGCTGAGGAGGCAGACTTGGATTGTGCATCTGATGGAAAATCCATAATTGGGATTCCGCTTTTCCACATAGAAGAGGCCGGAATCCACAGCGGAGATTCGACCATGCAGGCTTTTCCTACAGAGTCAAAAGAGGCCAAGGAAAAGGAATATGTTCTTGAAAAGATGAAGCAGATTGCGGGCAGCTTGGTTGAAAGGCTTGGCATACGCGGGCCGTTCAACCTCCAGTTCGCAGTGAAGGACGGCGTGCCTTACGTCATAGAGCTTAATCTCAGGGCAAGCAGGTCCATGCCGTTCGGTTCCAAGGCAACAGGCGTAGAAATCCTAGATCATGCAATGAGGGGATGCCTGTCCCATTTCGACTGGGACGGATTTTACAGCCCCAAGCTAAAGGCATACGGGATAAAATCCCCTCAGTTTTCCTGGGCACAGATAAAGGGAGCGTATCCGTATCTAGGAGCAGAGATGAGAAGCACCGGGGAGGTGGCATCCTTCGACAAGGATATCGATGCGGCGCTTATGAAAAGCTGGATTTCGGCCCAGCCGAACAGGATACCCAGCAAGGGTGCCCTGGTTTATGGAAACGGCAACGCTACAAAAACGCTTGAAAGAGAGTTGAATGGCAAGCTGCACCTGAAGCTTTATGGCCTGAAAGGCTTTGAGGACAATGATGATAGGGCTGTGCTATCCGAAAAGGAGGCCCTGAATGCAATGAGGAACAAAACCATAGATATAGTTTTCACCGATGGGCATATCCCGGAGAGAGATTACAACATAAGGAGAGCCTGCGCGGATTTTAATGTACCGATGGTGTTGAATGCCAGGCTTGGATTAAGGCTCGCAAGGGCTTTCGGAACGAAAACTGAAGCCAGAGAACTCAAGGATTACTGGTGACGCTCCCTTCTCCTTTTTTCATTCTGCTCCATAAGCTTGGCCCATAGTGTTGTATTTTTCAGGAAGGCTTTCAGCATCTTTCCGGCAAGAGGAGGGCGCGAAAGGCCTTTTAGCGATTCGAGGTATTTCATGTCTTCATTTGATAGGCTCCAAGACATCGCATCGGCGTTCTCCTCAATGTGCTTTGGTGAAGATGCCTTCGGTATAGCTACGACGCTGCCGTTTCCTTTCTGGAGCACGTAACGCAATGCCACCTCCGATGCAGGCTTGGAATATTTATTGCCCACTTCAGAAAGCGATTCCGCCATAGTTTTGTCGCCGAATATTGCACCTCTTGCCAAAGGGCTGTAGGCTATCAATGCTATTCCCTCCTTTTTACAGAATTTGAGCAGGCCCGACTCCGGATCCCTTACGGATATGCTGTATTCCACCTGATTTGATGCTATCTTCGAATGGTCAAGCGCCTGCTGTGCCCTCATCATCTCCTCAACCGAAAAGTTGCTGACGCCTATGTTCATAATCTTTCCTTCGTCCAGCAGTTCCTCCATGGCTCGCATGGTCTCCGCTATTGGCACCCTGTTGTTGGGCCAGTGCAGCTGATACAGCCATATGCTTTTCTTGCCTAGGCGCTTCAGGCTTGACTCGCATGCTTTAATCAGCTCGTCGTGCCTGAAATGTGATGGAGACACCTTCGTTGCAAGAAAGACATTTTCAAGCCCCTTTATCGCCTTTCCGACCAGTTCTTCGTTTCCATACATCTCTGCGGTATCGACAAAATTTATTCCGAGAGAAATGCCATGTCTTATCGCTGCAATTCCGGATTCGGAATCGTTCGGTATCTTCCACGTCCCTAGTCCTATCCTGGTAATCTTAGCTTTGGAGCCTCCGTAACCTATCCCCACATATTCTGCCAAATTATCACGATAATAATTTGCATTCGGATAATTAAGTTTTGCTGTTTACAGATAGCTTTATAATATGAATTGATAATTTAACGTGTTTAGATGGCAGCACATAAGGGGCACGTTGCCAAGCCAAGAGGGCGGAAGGCAAAAGCCTTGAAGAAAAAACCAAAACTTGGAGTTTCGCTTCTGGTTATAGCAGGAGCAATAGCCATTTTGGTAAGCATAATAGTAGGCATAACTGCATTTTCCAGTGAACCGGTATTTGCAATCGCGGATGCCGGCGCCGGAGCGATAATAGGCATAGCGATAATTGCTGGAGCGATGAATGCTTACACTACCGACGCCAAAAAATCTGAGACCTGGGCCGTAGTGGTGCTTATACTATATCTGATTGAAATACCTTCTTTGTGGGGTTTTGGCGTAGGCTTCATAATCGCACTCGCAGGAACAATAATAACCCTCAGAAATTGAGACATTACCATCTTCTTACGGCATCGTATACGTATCCCTTGAACTTTGAAGGGAACAGCCTGTTGAACCTTGACCTTGATATCCTGAAACCTAGCGTAGCTATAAACATCTGTGGGATTTGCTTGTGCAGTACGAGCTTTGTTCCTTCGTTCACCTGATGATAAGTTATCGGAATTTCCCTTACCCTTATGCCTAGCTTTTTTGCGGAATAGAGAAGGTTTATGTCAAAGCTCATATCCACAACAGAAAGAGTAGGGATTATCTTTTTTATTGCATCTGATCTGAAGACCTTTGCGCCGCATTGTGTGTCCCTGTAGCCCAACCCGAAAAGCATCCTAACCATGAGATTGTAGAACCTGCTCGACAGATGCCTTGACAACGGAAAGTAGCCGACTATTTTGCCGCCCTTGGTATATCTGGACGCTATTACTCCAGCCACGTCCTTGTTTGTCCTCAGATAATCGACCATTCGCATAAATTCGGAAGCATGAACTGCGTTATCCGCGTCTACGAACCCTATTAAGTCGTTTGGCGAAGATTTGGATATTGCATACAGAAAACCCTTGGTTATGGCTCCACCCTTGCCCAGCCTGCGTCTTGAATATACGAGTGATATATTGGCGTGCTTCCTTCCGATATCCTTGACAATGGCGTTTGTTTTGTCCGTAGATTCCGAAACCACTATTATCGAGCGCCTTATGGCATTCTTCTTGAAGATTTCCTCATAAAATTTCAGGGTGTTAATTATCCTGCCCTGCTCGTTATAAGCCGGTATGATCAGGTATACTTTCATCGGTAATCAACTTCAGCCAGCATTGTTGCTGAAAAGTGTGTCTACATGCTGCTTGAAGCGCTCAAACCCTATGGATGCTATCGAATTTATGGATTTGTAGCCCTTGTAATACATGTCTCTTAAAGAACGCCTTATATCACCGCCTTCAGCAATTACTATGGCTACGGCCAGTATACGGCCCACAAGGTCTATGGAGTCGTAATCCTCCTCTCCGTATAAGCTGGATATGAATTTTTCCAAAGAGCCGCCAACTACGTTTTTGTAAAGCAAGACCAGCATTTCCTTTAGGTTATGCATGTCGGCAAGCTCCTGCCTGCGGAAGATATTTCCTGCAAAAAGACTTGTGGCATTGCCCTTGTCCGAAGCCATTGCGGTAAACAGAGAGGAGAAACTAATCCTGAGCAGCCGGTCTGTGGCGTAGTTCGCAGGGAAATCGTTGTCGGAAGAGGTGCGCTGCTTCTGCTTTTCTTGATAATAGTGCGTAGCGATTACACCGTTTATGACCATATGCGTAAATTGATCTCCGGTATTCTGTCCGGCCAAGGTTATTGTATTGTTGTTATTTTCATATTTTATGTATGGTTCCTTTTCCGCCTGGCTGATGACTAGCTTTGGAGCATATGGCATGATCTTTTCTGGATCCTCCCCTAAGTACAGCGAAAATTTCAATACTGACGCTTTTATTATTTCAGACGACCTGCTAGCAATTTCATTCTCTTTCTTGGATTTTTGATTTTCCAACCAAGCACCGGAGCACGCATTTGTGGGCCATACTCATGAACAGTTGAGCTTATAAACATAAATCTTTTGTGGAATCGATGGCTGGGAATAGTTGAATACCATTTCGAAACCTGAGGCATTGAAGAGTGCGAGTGTGGTGGAGTTTGGATTTTCCAGATACGCGTATGAGACGTTGTATTCCTTTGCAGCGGAGCATGACGCCCTGGAAACTATCTGCATTGTTGCATTTATCGTCTGCTGTGGTGGGTACTTGTATATGCCTCCGACATACTGACCTATAGAAATCAGCGTCTGCCTCATTGCTATGCTGGACACTGGATTCCTGAAGGCGTTGTAATCATTGACTACGAAGATTGCGCCTGAAGGCGTATTGTTTGTTATGTACGTTGCAGCTGCAATCTCTGCGTTTGTGAGAAGGGGCTGCTTGAAGGCAAATACGTCGTGCGTGAAGAACAGAGGGAAATTTATTATGACCAATATCACCAACAATATCCCAAACGCTTCCCACAAACGTCCTTTCTTCCACATTGCGTCTATCAGATAGGCCATGAAAAGGCAGAGCATCAGGAATACATATATGAATATCTTGTTAGAATCCGCAGGATTTGGCTGCGGCGTGTACGCAGTCACGAATACCCATAGCGCCATGAAAGGTATGAAAAACGCCTTGGAGTTACGTTTTGCATAGTACAGGCCCAGCAAACCAAGTATTACAGGTATCCCGGCAACCTGAAGCCAGAAGAATAGGATGTTTTCCATGCTCAATATCGCAGTAAGGACAGCATTGCTTCCGTGCAGTATGTAATCCTGATATATGAAGTATGACCAGTTGACCTCCCTTTTCTGCGAATCCATGTACAGCAGCTCTATGGAACCTATTATTGCGAACGGCAGCACAGCAAGAATGAAATTATACAAGCTTCTTAGCCTGCCTTTTTTTGCAAGCAGGTAGAACAGGGCGGATATACCAAGAAATGCCACCAGTACCACGCTCTCTGCGTTGGCAAGCGGAAGCATGCCTGCCAGCACCCCCAGGAACAGGTATTCCTTGGCACCGAACCTCTTTTCGGAGAAGAAGCCCAGATATATTATGTATATTGCGGCAAGCGCAAGGGGCAGACCCAGCAGCAGATCCCTTTGGGCAAGAAGCATGCTGTTTATTATGCTGGTCCAGTATGACGTCGGTATTTCCGACATCTTTAGGACAGAATATATGAAAGAAGGTATTGTATTGTGCGGTTGGGGCAAATAGAAAAGATGCGCAGGCTGGAATAATGGAGTTATCTGCTTTATGAATGGAAAATCAAGAATTTTTATGAATCCAACTCCACCGAACCAGAACATTGTTGTAGCTATTGCAGATATCCTTGTGCTTTTTGATATCGCATAAGCCACCATCATGCTAAGCCACACAAATGAGAACACAAGCATCACGTCAGGCAGCAGCAGTGCCCCGACTATGCCCAGTCCGAACCTGTGAAGCATGCCCATGTAAAGGTCGCTCATGAATGGGAAAACGTTTTTCGTACCTATCGTAAAGTAATATTCCGGCGGAAAATGGCCGAAGGCCACCGAATACCCTATGCCTATATGATAAAGGGCATCAGAGCAGGAGGCGTCTATGCAGTATATGCCGTTGCTGTAATTTCCCGTGCCCGCTATGAATATTATGGCGATTATGATGGTTATTACTAGTGCAAATATCCACGCCCATCTCGGAAGGGAAGTTATCGGTACATTGAAATCTTTTTTGCTGCGCTTCTTGTGTTTTCTTGAAACGAAATCGTAAATCGGCCTGGAATAGACTGCAGCCAGCGCGGCTAGCATTACCAGGAATGAAAATCCTATGGCGTATGAGTTTATGCTTCCGAAAGCATAGTCAAAGGCAAACAGGAGCGATGTGAAAGATACTATGCCGAATGGTATGCCAATTGCCATGGATTCAATCGCGCTTCTCGAGAATTGCATTCGCAGTGCTATCAGAGCGGCAATCGATGAAGGAAGAACGGCAATTACTATCCAAAAAAGCATCCAAACACTATTTATTATATTTGTAAAGCTATAAAGATTATTATAGCAATTTTATAAAATCGGTTAGGCGGAGGTACATAAAATGCGCTTTAGTGCTTTTACATTGACACTGGTATTCATAATAATACTTGCAGGTGTGCTACTATATGCCCAAGAGGCACATGCCTCCAACCTGCATCGCACAGGCACGACTGCGGGTTCTCAGAATGGAGGAATTGCCGGGCAGATAAGCAAGGTAAAAAACGTAACCTACGAATATATATACTCGAATAATGGCAAAAGGCTTGACGGCATCGCTGAGATGGTGGGCATAAACGCCATAACCTTGAATGTCAGCTCCAATGAGGTTAGGCCCAGACAGCTGTTTTCATTAAGAATACTTTACAATGGTTATTTTGGATTCAATACTGGAGACTACAACAGCAGCGCT
This sequence comes from Microcaldota archaeon, assembly GCA_021827665.1. Classification (GTDB taxonomy): domain Archaea; phylum Micrarchaeota; class Micrarchaeia; order Micrarchaeales; family Micrarchaeaceae; genus Micrarchaeum_A. The sequence continues at coordinate 14,531 of JAKAUR010000008.1, read as the reverse complement.
TTCCTTCAGAAGACAGTAAACCTGTATTATTTCGGATACAGAAGTGCAGGGGCAAAAAACCTGCTCGTATATGACAATGTAGCGAACGTTTCGAAATATTTCACTCTCAAAAATTCAACGATGGGAGTACCGGCAGGCCTGAATCCTTCAAATTACCTTCAGGAAACGGTGTATTTGGAGCCCACTTCCAACGCGAGCGGAAACGTATGGGACTTCTGCGGCGGGCTTTTCCTCGCATACCTCAACAATACGCACAGCGGGGGCCAGTTTAGTTATTTAAGCTTCAACGGCACAGACGTACACAATTCCAGCATGCTGAACTTCGTATCGGATAACTGCACAAGCGTGAAAGTCTCATGAACAGGAAAACCGCATTGGTTTATTTGATACTCGCAATAATAGTTGCTAATGCAGCGTATTACGGCTTTACCCATTACGAAGGCCCGAGCGTATACGGGGACGACCCAAACTACCTATATCTCGCTAGCTCAATGCTTCAGGGCACATACGTAATGAATCCAGGCTACATATTTTCGCTCAGGGTAATGCAGTTTGCCCCGATAGCGATGTTTTACGCCATATTTGGGGTGCATACGTATTCCGCATCGGCGTGGGACATATTTGCATACCTGGGCGCAATAGTGGTCACTTTCCTGCTGGGCAGATTCTTTTATAGCGATAAGGCTGGGCTCTTTGCGGCCTTTACCATAAGCGTATTTCCGCTGCTTACAAAATATGCAGTTACAACTGGAGAAGACCCGCCTCTGATGTTCATCTCTTCCCTAGCCATACTGATGCTCCTGTACGGCATAAGGACGCACAAGCCGAAATATTACGTCGCAAGCGGAATACTGCTCGTGGCTGCCTGGCTTATAAGTTATGAGGCAGGGGTAGTGATAGCGTTTGTTTTGGTCATGGCCCTTTATTACACAGCGAAGCGCTTTTACGACCACAAGAAGCACTTTGGCAAAGCCGTGGCTGGCTCGTTCTATGGATTTTTCGACCATTTGGCCAAGGGGAAATATAGAGAGATATATCTGCAAGCACGGCATTTTTACGATTGGCTCGGCAAGCAGGGAAGCACGTTCCTTGCTCTTGGAATAATAATCGGGTTCCTGGTTACGTTCATATTTAGCGCTTACTTTTCAAATTCCGGACCGTATATTACGGTTACAAGAAACCTAAACTTCTACAGCGCGGTTGGAGGTTCGATCAACGGGCTTCCTACCATACCTACTACGGACATCAGCCTGATGTTTTACCCTAAGGACATGTTCCCATACCACTTCATAAGCCTGCTTACGCTGCACATGAGCCTGGGCCAGATGCTCAATACAATTAACAACAACGTCTTCGGAATAGGTACGCTGACAGAATTTGGAATTTCCTTTTACGTGGTTGTGCTTGCGATAATAATATTGCTGATTTCCAGGGAACGGAGGGCCCTTTTCATAGGGATATGGTTCGCCTTCATGTTCCTTTTCCTGCAGTTCGGCCCGATGTCGGCAGGCATAAGCCTAGATCCGCTGAGCATTCGTTACATACTCGCTTACAGGCTGGGAAGATTCCTCATTATAACTATACCTGCGGCTTCGGTGATGATAGGCATCGCCTTCTCAAAGCTCACGGAATTCAAGAGGCTTTACTTCCTGATACCTGGAATAATATTGGTGATAGGCCTCTTGGCAATAATGTATTTCAACAATACGGTGGTATCGACTTTCTGGTACTATTGGCAGTACTATCCGGAGTCCATATCAATACAGGCGGGGCGCTACATAAGGTATGACAGCAACGCTACTGCCACCACGCCAATATACACAGAGGCGTTTTATAACGACGCAGTGGTGCCGTACACTGGCTCCAACATGCCAGAGTATTTGGGAAACCCTTCAACCAACATGCTGCATTTTGAAATAGACAATTCGACTTCGTGCAGCCATTTCTACAATTACAGTTACGTAATATGGCATGGACCTGCACATTGCGACAACTGGGTAAATGTTTTCAACGTTTCGGAACCTGTAGGCATACCAGAGTATTTCATAGAATACGAAACGCCGCAGCTCCCTTACTTTCCGACAAACGTTTATTATATTAGTTGAAAAACCAATATTGAAAACAGATAAAGAATCTTGCTAAAAAAGTTTGTGAGTATATGAAGAGCAGGGCATTGCTTGCGGCATCCTTTGGCGTCATGCTAGCCCTGATGCTGTGCGGCGCAATTGTGCATGCGGCGAATGTTGGATCCCCATGCAACCCTGCGATAAGCTCCAACGGAACTTATGAGATTGGCACTTCGTGCAGCGATGCTGGGATAATCTTCCCTGCAGGAGTGTCAGAAGCCAGGCTTTATTGCGGCCAGGGGTCTAGCATAAGCAGCGTGCTTTTCGGTAACGATACCTATAACGACACGCTTTTCAACTGCACGTTTGCTGATGCGAAGATAGCAAGCATGCGCAATGCACAGAACAACATAATAAGCCCGTATGGCAGTTACAACACTAGCTTTTTGGGAAACTCTTCAAACCTGGCAGTCGGATATTACTTCGTTTTTGTCCCAAGAGGGCCAAACGGCAACTATTCGCTTGGAGGCTTCGCAGCGATAATGCCCGATGCACTTGTAAAGTTCGACCCAGGAGTAGGAGGGTCGCAGCAGACAACGTATGAACAGATAGTACGTGACGCACAGATAAACAATTACACCATGCCGCGCTTCGGGGCCGTTGCCCCAGGGCCAGTACTCTTCGGTCCCCAGCGCTTCGCCGTAGAGGCTTACAGCGTATACAGAAACCGAACCTTCAGCTACAACCCATATTTCTTCATAAGCCCGTTTTGGGGCTGGGATGAGCTCACGTTCAAGGTCATGAACATAACCTCTAACGTCAACTTTACCCCGACGCTTGTCTACCCCAGGATGACAGAGAATGTACAGTTTCCTGACAACACATCGATATACTGGAACTACACTGTGGTAAAGTACAGCAACGCCACCAACATGACATTCTATTTTTGGAAGGGATATCAGGTTTCCCCGAACGGAAGGATAATGTACGAGACACGCAACGTGACCAACGGCAAATACAGCTACGAAAGGGGAGTCCAGACACCTGGAATACACGAAACCATAGCCGTGCTCAAATCGCCAGAGTTTAATGAACATGACAACTCCACCACCGAAACTTATGGAGTTGGGCTGGCGTTCTGCACGCAGAAGGAGCCTGATCTTTTCATGCCGGGATATTACACAATGGCTTACAAGTACCTTGGGCTGTTGCACACCTTCTTCCCGTCAAACCAGACCTGCAATACTGCGTTAACGGTAGTAAACAGTAACATAAGAATAAACTGCCTGGGCGGAACGATAAACTCTACAAATACGAGCATACATACGATCGGTGCCGACAATCTCTCTTTGGAGGATTGCAGGATATATGGGAATGCCATAGATGCAATGAGATCCAAAAACATGAGCATATACAACAGTACCATAATAGCAAACAATGACACCAACGTGCCTTTCGTGCTAAATGATTCCAGCCTTTACTTGTACAAGACCAACCTTATAGGGTATTCCCACAATGGGACCCTTATAGATGGCTCCATAGTAAAGTCTTACAACGGCTCTTTTGACATCGTAACCACTACGATAGACTATAACTCCATTACCACCTCAAGCACTATACCGAAAACGACAACGACGGTTCGGCCCGGAACGTCAAAGGTTAATAACTTTGAAGGAAGCCTCTATGCACATATGCTCGAACTGCTGATAATTTTCTTTTTCGCGGCGATGCTTATAGCTGGGTTCTATTCGTTGGCCGCAAGCACATTGAAGACAAAGAAAACGAAACGCTGAATGTCATGGCTTATAGCCGAATTTCTTTAACAGTTCCCTCCTCTGCTTTATGTGCTCTTCGTCCTCGACATCAAGGCACGTCTGCCCGTCCACTACACCTATTACCGCCTTTCCAAGATCCGTAGAAACTATAACGACCTGCACCCTGTTTGCTGTCGCACAAAATATTTCAGACACCTCTGGGACAGACCTCACTGCGTTTACGACGTTTATGGGAAAGGCTCCGGTAAAGAATATTATGAAGGTGTGCCCCGCCGCTATGCCCATGGCATTCTTTTTCGCAGCTTCAATGAGCTCGGCATCATTTCCTTCATACCTTACCAACCTTTCACCGCTGGCTTCGACAAAGGCAAGACCGAATTTCACGTTTGGGGCTGCAGAGGCCATTGCCCCGTAAAGATCCTCTGGTGTCTTTATGAATCCAGCATGGCCTATTATGCACTGCCAGTCGTCCTTCTTGTACACCTCGTAAGCACTCATCTCCAACTGAAAACACCGCTTTTCTTATTGTTCTTGTATGTTATTACAACGATATCCTCAAAAAACATGTGCTTTTTGCTTAGCACCTCCGCATTCAGCCTTTCCACGTCGAGCTCGTATTTGTTCACGGTACTCTCCACCATTATCACCCTTCCGCTTTCGGACAGGTGGCTGAATGAGTCTTTGATGAACCTGTCTATGAGATCACGGCCAGATTCTCCTCCGTCGGTAGCGATTTTTAAGTAGTCCTTCGTTTCGGCTCCGAGGCGTGCCGATTCCAGATACGGCGGGTTGAATATTATCGTGTCGAACCTTCCCCTTATGTCTTCGAAAAGGTCGCTAACTACAAAGTTGCCTTCTACACTGTTCTGTTCGGCGTTGTGCCTTGCGCATCTTATAGCGTGTATGCTCACGTCGGAAAAAGTGACCTCGCAGCCCTTCTTTGCCGCTATTATTCCCTGTATGCCGGTGCCAGTGCCCATATCCAGGGTTTTCCCTAAAGCCAGGCGCTCAACGGCTTCTGACAGCAGATCGGAATCTTCCCTTGGCCTGTAGACGTCATGACACTCCGTTATTTTTATGCCCTTTTTAACGAACAGCAAATCACTTCGTCAGTTTATTATGCCTATGCTAACCATTTTATCTTTAACCATATTAAAAACTACGATACTTATGGATTTCTTAGAGTACATAGAAAATTACAGGAAGCTCGTATATGACAAGATATGCGAATACGTGCCAATGAAGGAGCCTCTGGGCCATTATAAGATAACCAGGGACTACATAGACAGGCAGGGCAGCTACAGGAGGCCTGGACTTGTAATGCTTACCGCGCAGCTCTACGGCGCAAAGCCTGAAGACGCACTGCTCCCAGCTGCTGCACAGCAGCTTTCCGAAGACTGGATCCTCATCCAGGATGATATAGAAGACGATTCGGAATTGAGGCGAGGATTGCCTGCGCTGCACAAAAAATACGGCATAGTGCACGCGATAGATGCAAGCGATACCGGCCAGATAGCTATGTGGAAGATGCTAAAAGACTACATAGTACGGGCAGGGATAAAAAAGGGCAACAGGCTATATGAAAAATTCTACGATATGATGGCTTATACAGTAGAGGGCCAGTACATTGAGAACACCTTCATAATCGACACAAAGGACCTGAGCAAAGCTGACGAAAGCCTCTACATGAGAATCGTAGACAGCAAGACGTGCTACTATACTGTTTACGGCCCCATGCAGCTTGGAGCAATCGTGGCAGATCAGGGTGACGAAACGCTGGAGCTGCTCAAGAAAGTTGGAGAGAACGCAGGAGTGGCCTTCCAGATAACCGACGATATACTTGACATGACAGCCGACGAGAAAAAGTTCGGAAAGAAGAACTTCGGAGATCTTTATGAGGGAAAGCTAACGTTGATAATACTGCATTCGTACAAAAGCGCAACGCCAGAGGAAAAGCGCAAGATAGATGCGATATACAGGAAAAGAAGGCAGGAGAAAACGCAGGAGGAGATAGACTACTTAAGGTCGATAATAGAGAAGTACGACGGAATAGGTTATGCCAAGAGCGTGGCGGAAAAATACGGGAGCAGGGCACAGGAGCTCGTAGAGCAATACGCCAGCACAATACCCAAGAACGAATATACCGACATAATAATATCGGCTATGCAGAAGCTCTACAAAAGGGACAAGTGACAGTGCATATAGTTAGTCCGGGCAGCAATCAGTTATTGCTGCAACCTCTATCCTGAAATGGCAGAAAGAAGGCTGAAGGGGGACACAAGCGCAACGCTTTTAAATCTTAAAGGTTAAAATACAATGCCAAACGGTAATAGGAGCAGGGAAACGCCCGATCCCATTCCGAACTCGGAAGCTAAGCCTGCTCACGATATGTGTGTACTGTCTGCGGATGGGAAAGCATGTTGCTGTTTGGCACTCTTGTTTTAATACCTGTTTTTTACATTAAGTAAAGCCCTCGCAGCAACCGTTTTTATTTTTTGGCTTTCAGATATGTACGGGTTGTTTTATGAACGCGAAATCAGTGGCAATGCTAATGGCATTTTCATTCGTATTGCTTAGTGCAGTCTCTTTTGCATCCGGTATAGGTACATCGAAGATAACTTTCTCTTCAGCAAACGTAACGATAGCACCGGGTTCCGCAGGTACGGCATCTTACACAGTAAGCCTTGTCAGCGGCAACGTATGGGGCACCAACACAAATTTAGTCAACGCGGCCAACCTTAGCAAGGAGGGCATAAACGTAAGCCTGAGCAAGACATATTCGGACCCTAATTACACAGGAGTAATGACCGTAAAGGTGTCTGGAACTACTAAGCCGGGCAGGTATGCCGTGCTTTTGAACGCCACGGGAGACGACCCTTCGGTAACCAACGCGCTGTTTACCGTTTTCGTTAAGACAAGCGCAATCAACACGACGACAACGATAGCGCCCACGCTTGTGCCAACATTCTCGCTTTACAATTCCACCACCAAAACCGTCAACGCCACGAAGGGAGCCAAATTCTCGCTCATGGCCATGGACGGCAAGCTGGTAAATGTCACTGTCCCGGCAGGAACATACGTTGAAATGGACAATAAGACGCTTTCAAGTTACAACTTCACCCTTGCAATATACACCATATCGAATCTTTCAGCTCCATCCACTGTAAGCAAGGACATAGTTACATACGGATTTGCATTCCTAGTCAACGGATTGATAAGCCCAAACATAAGCTTCGTGAACTCCACAGGGGCAGACAGGCCATTGATAACTACGGCGCAGTACAACTCAAGCTGGACCACTTGGACCGTGCTCGGGGGAAAACAAGTCAATACGAGCTACGTCGGCGGCAGCTACAAATTTGCCAACGTATGGACGTATAACAGCACACTAAACGGAATAGTCAACACAGAGTTCTTCAAGCCAGTTATGTGGGTGTTCATGATAAAGCCAAGCAACGTTACGGCAACGTCTACCGTCCCGACAACGGTGTCAACAGTTCCAACCACGACACCGACAACAATACCAACGACTGCGCAGTATACCAGCAGCTCCAGCAACAGCGGATATTACGCTGCCGCGATAGTTGTGATAGTCATCATAATAATAGTCGTGGTGGCTGCTACGATGCGCAGGAAGAAGTGAACGATGATGGATAGGTCAGCCCTGGCGAGCCATGCGGCATTGCTGCTTGTATACTTGTCAGGGCTGTACCTTCTTCTTTTTGACAAGCTCCTGAGGCAGTTCGGCTATTTTCATTGGATAATACTTTTGGCATACCTGATAGTCGTTGCCGTAGTAGTAGTTATAAGGCAGATTGCCAAGAAGAAAGCGCTCACCGCGTTGATAGGCGTCTTTTCGCTGCTCATGTTCATTGCGCAGATGGCAGATGCTGCACTAAATTTACCCATAAGCGGATTCAAGGGAACTAACGGATTCTCCTACCTGTTCGGATTTGGGACTACGCCGTTGTCTTCTTTCGGCACCTCTGCAGCATTTACCATATTCCTGGTTTTCAACCTTGTGCTTGCGCTCTTGTGCTTCGTACAGTACAGAAAGAGGTAGCCTTTTGCAATATTTATTTAGCGGTATCGTTTCAATATATTTTCTGTGTTAAGCCCAAGGTGTCATGTTTAAATCCCCCATTGCACCCCACTTAACACCCACTTCTCTGTGGCGAGGCGCATGTTTTCTGGCTTATTTGCGGCCTAGCTTGCAGGATTTGCAGATTCCGAGCTTCTCGTCAAAATCCTCATTGCAAACCCTTCTACCGCACAGCCTGCACGTGTGCTTGGCCAGCCTTTTGCCGCATATGTCGCACAATACTGTTACTTCCACCTCATCACTTTTTTGCTTTTTGGACAGGGTTTTGGCCCTTGCCGAGATCCACATATTCGCCTAGCAGCTCCCTGGCCTTTGACAGGGAAAGCGGCCTCATACCCTTGTTTTTGGAGTAGTTGCACTGGTAGCGTATGTACGCCTCGCTCACATCAGTGTTTGGATTGAGCTGCTTGCATTCGTCTATGTATCTCTTTATCGTTTCTACCGCCTGTTCCACGTCCATCCCCTTTACATTTATCAGATATGGGGCCAGAACCAGGTTCACGGTCCTATGGCGCACATCAGGTATCGGGGTTGCAAGTACCTTGTCAACCCATGTGCTGCCCTGCATCTCCGGTACGCGCTTGGACATCGAATCGGGAAGCTTTATTTTTGACGAAGCGTAATAGTCCAGGACTTCTTTCGGAAGCTGCCCATTTGGTATGGGCAGCCCTGACATAACCTTAAGATATATCGAATGCTCAAGCGCCCTTGAGAGCTCGGCCCTGTCCATTATCACAAAACCGTTCTTGAGCTTCATGTTGACAAGCGCGTAGTGCTCTCCGCTGGGCTTCTTCATCAGGTATTCCGTGAAGCTTATTATGAATTCGCCGCTGCCGTTGCTGGATACGTTGTACGAGAGCTGCTTGGCAAGCCCCATTATTGCCTGGTCCGTTTCCTCCCTCAAAGCCATCCCAGAACGCTTGGCCTCCCCAGACGCAAAGGCCTTTATGAGCAGCGGGTTGCCGCTTGCGCTTGCGAGCATCCTGGAATAGATATAGCTTATTATGTAGCCCAGCTTGACGTTCTCTATCTCTATCCTGAAATAGGCCTGCTTCTTGTTCATGGCCGCTTCTATCCTGTCCCTGCCGAGCTCCAGATACCTGTAGTCCATCTGCTTTGGTCCTTTCTCCGCTATGACGGCCTTGGCCTCTTCCGAGAATGGGTATTTGTACGCTATGTCTATCTCTTCGCTAGTGACCATCCAAAACACTGGAGTATACAATTCAAATATAAACCTTTTCAGAATTAAATAACTAGTGTTGTTATGGAAAAGCAGAAAAAGGCCATCGGCAATTCGCGTTTGCTTAGGCTGGACAGCGTCGCCCCTGACAGTCATTCAGAAAGCGAACCTGCACAAGAAACCGTAATCGGAGACGAAATCATGGGCATGGATTATGAGGAAGAGGAGTATTTGCCAATAAAATTCCCGGCTTTTGAAAACGCTTTCAAGAGCTTCGTAGACGAACTGAGTTTATACTCGATTTTCGACGACAATGACTCTTTTTCGTTTGAGCTGGCCGAACGAATATCCCCGGATAACCTTTTGGGAAGGGTAATAAAAAGAAACAACGCCGAGGCCGACATACAAAAAATAGAAAAGCAACTCGATGGTTATGTGGAGAGATTCGGGAATGCCTTGAAAGAGATAGAAAGAATGGAAGAAGAAAACAAGCCCAAGCAAGAAATAGAAAAGGCGAAGGGTGAGCTTTTCGCTGGCATCGTTATAAAGTTTGACGCAGAAACGGAGGAGTTCGGAGATTTCACGTATGAATTTGCACTAAAACGCTTGTACGTTGACCTCATGCAGGTAGCCAGCATGAACGGAACACATGGATGGGATATATTCGATTACTTCTCCATGTCTGAAGCCGATCCAGAATACAGGAGAGAGGTATACGAAGAACTGATTGGAAATATCTATGATAACTGATGCTGCGCAAAAGAAATGCAGCTAAGGAGGTTTTCAAAAAGGTTAAAAGCAAGCACGGATAAAACTATTTGCCCGTAAATCGAGCTTTTGTTGGGGCTGTACGCTAACCTGGCAGACTTCCAGCCTCGGGCGCTGGATATCCGAGTTCAAATCTCGGCAGCCCCATTCCTTGTTTCAGAGAGAATAGAGAGAGTTCGGATACAGAGGCAATACACTAATTCTAGCCAGCTTACAGCCTTCCAGCTCCAGCAGGCCAACAACCTCAACTACTACGCCGAGAGGATAGAAGCCCACGCCAAGGCCATAGAGAAGCTTAACAAGGTCCTTGACAAGCTTGACAGGCTTTTAAGCCAGAGAAAGCTTAGAGACTATACGGGTTCGGATACACGCTCAGAGGCTCAAAACAAATACAATAGTGGTAGCCATGAAGAGCAATAAAGGATTAGCGAAAGCTGGGTTCGGATATTTGCAGGAATCCGAACACGAATCTGAACGCAAAACTGCACCCATAGAGGCAAAGAGGTACATACAGAGCTTATTGCCACACTTGGCAAAGCACGAGGTAGAAGACCTTACCCACATGATAAGGCAGTATTACATAACAAAGTTCCACAGGAGAAGGACGCCTAAGTACGGAACGATAAACAAGGGCTTCACGGAAGAGCAGCTTCAGAGGTTTTTCAGAGCCATAAAAGACCCTAAATTCAGGCTTCTTTTCGATTTTCAGGCCCAGCTAGGCCTACGCATAGGGGAGGTGATAAGAGTGAATGTAAAAGATATAGATTTTGAGACAAGAGAGCTTACTGTACGGACAGAGAAGACAAGGCTATTGGACAGCTTAAGGATACCATTGCCGCTATTCAAGGAGCTTGTGGAGTTCGCTCAGGCTAATTCAAGCTTGATAGAGCAGGCTCAGGGCTACATATTCTTCAGCGATGCAGCCAAGAGCCACAGGATTGAGCCTTACCTTGAGCCTAACTATGTAAGGAACAGGTTCAGGCACTACCTTGAGCTTGCAGGCTTGGATGAGGTCTACGATACCAGCGATGAGCAGCAGGGCAGGAGGCCCAGAAGGCTGCACAGGCTCACCACGCACAGCCTAAGGCACTACGCAATAACTAGGTTCGCAAAGCAGGCAAACGGCAACCTAATCCTTACCAGCAGGTTCGCAAGGCATGTGGATCCGAGCACCACTAGCATTTACATAAGCACGAGCAAACAGGAGGTCTATGATGTTATAGACAGCATAGCTTTGAGCGAGGTAGCCTCATTGAAGAAGAAGGTGGGAAAATGAGGCTACTAAAGCAAAAAATAAGATATTGTCAACAAATTCAGAGTTTTTTTCAAGGTGTCGTATTCGGCAGGTGGGTGAAAATTAAATGGTTTTAGCTTACATAGTCTTTAAAGTCTTTCCTTCTAAAGTTTCTACTATGAATAACGATTCTGATGAGATAGATTTCTTTTTCTATTCTATGACCTGCCAAACGGAAGATAGGGAACCGATAGATATAGCAAAGCTGGTAGAAGATGCAGATTGGGATGTATTTAGTTCTAAATATACTCTTTCAAAGTCTAACATAAACCACCAAATAGTAATAGAAAAATTATTGAATGGTATCTATTATGGACATATAATCAGGTCTAAAGAAAAAGAAGAATATTTTAAAACAGATACTCAAACAAAGGTGGTTGAAGATATAGAGGACGCAGAAAGAATAGGTGAAAAAAGACGGGATTTAGGAAATTTTGTTTTTACTTCAAGAAAGAAAGATAATGTCGATGAATTAGTATTTCTAACAGAAGTAGGCTTTCACGTTCCTGGAATGCAAAAAATTAGAGATTTCTTTGAGAAGTGCTTTTCTCCATATAAATTTTATTACGAACCTCTGAAAAATATAAGAATGAGCATCTTACAACAGATTACTAAAAAGAAGCTTAAAAGTATAAAAATTAGATTTAGGAAGAATCCAGAAATACCCTCCCAATATGAACAGGTTGAGGAATTATTAAAAAAGGTTGGAGTAGAAGAAAATTATATCTTAGAGATAGACGCAACAATGCGGATAACAAAAAATACAGACAAAACAAAGATACTCGACGTAGACGGATATTTCAATAATCTCTTCGGAAATCCACTTCAAAAAGCAATAGATGATGGAATTGATTTACCTGCATTTCTTACTAATCTCGAAGTGGAAATTTTAGATGATGAAACTCAACAAAAGGAGACTATAAATATTATTAAAAAATATGACAGAGTTAGTATAAGTATAGACAAAGTGGAAATATCAGATGAAACTAGAATAAAAGAGTGGCTATCCCAGAAATTAGCAGAAAAATTAGGTATGGAACGAGAGGAGTAGATGCTAGAAAATAGGTCTAAATCAAGAGATATCTTATTATCCTTAATTATTGTGATAGTCTATTTCGTGGTATATTTTATTGTTTTCAAAAATATTAACGCTTTTAGTTATCTCGATCAGTCCAATACTATCTCAGTATTCATAACTATATTCGTAACTCTATTAGGCGTAATTGCAGTTATAATGACATTATTTACAGTGTTTGAAGATACGTTTAAAAATAATAAAGCAATTAAAATTTTAAAGAGTTCAAATAAGGAAATACAATTATATGAAAGATATAGTGATTCACTTATACTAATTTTTTTAAGTCTTATAATTTTGAGTATAATTTACATTTTAGTTAGTGGAAATTATTTGTCGTCTATCGGGTCTTATTACTTAGAAGTTGTATTAGGTCTCGGATTATTACTAATAATACTCTGTTTCATCAGAGTGTATAGATGTTTTATATTATTTAGTCTCCTGAAAAAGGCCGTGTATAAATAGACCTTTATTGACTAATCTTTATCAAGCTTGGCTATCTATTCCTTTCATTACCAATACCGATGCCTGCTACTCAAGAGAGTGTTAGACCATTAAAGGCCATAGTTTCAACTATCCATAGCCATAAACAAATACTTTGTATAACGTAAATAATCAGCTTTATAAAACCTATCGAAATTTTATTCTAGCAGAAACGAAATTGCACATTATTTAATAGATATAGATTTTAATGACATAGAAGTTAACATTCAAATAAAAACTTTGATGCTAATAGTTTAGATCTAATCAAAAAACTATCTACATTACATAAAATAAATTGATAAAAAAGAGAAATTTACTTTTTCCATACAATATGCCCATTAACCCCATTTTTTTCATATACTTCAAGAATCTGAGCACAAAATTTCTGCAATTCCTTGTCACCATTTGCTTTTGCTGCTTCATACAATCTTATAAAATAGCGTTTCCCTGACTCTGTTTGTTTATAATTTTTTTTCTGGATATTGTGTTGTGCACATAGAGTTTCTCCATTTTCTATAGAATTTGTACCACCTAAATCTTTAGGTCTAATATGATCTACTTGTAGCTCTACTCCATCCTTTATTCCTCTACCACATATAACACATTTATAGCCATCTCTTTCCATTATCGCCTTCTTTTGTGCAGGGGTAAAATCCTCTAACTCCTTATGTGTTACCGCATAGGGGTCATACTTATACACACCTTTCTTAACTTTTATTAGGTATCCTTCTTGTGAAAGCTTTCTTATGGCCCTATCTGGATCACGAAAAACCTTACCTGTTCGATGTTTATACTCTGCTGTAACCCAATCTACAACTTCTGGATGCGGAATATCTTTTTTAGGATGAGATTTGAAGTATTCCATTATAATATCCATCTGAGATTCTTTATCTTCTGACATTAAATCACAACTTTTTATTAAATAAATATGCTTCATTCTTAAGTCTTTCTTTTGCTATATTGCAGTAGTCTTTATCTATCTCTACACCTATCCCTCTCCTTTGACTGAGCGCTGCTGCGACTAATGTAGTTCCACTACCTAAAAATGGATCTAGTATTAAATCATCAACAAAACTAAATAGTTTTATGCAACGTTTGGGTAACTCTAAAGGAAATGCTGCTGGATGACCTCCAGCATGCTTTTTATTTTCACCATTAAAAGACCATAGTCCATTAGTCCATGCCATAAATTCTTCTTTAGATATATCAGATATTTTTGTACCGCTTGTTTTTTTCCATTGGCTTTTATATAGTATTATGACAAGTTCGACGGGAGCAATAACATATGGTGCTGACGCACTTTTAAATGATCCCCACGCAGTTCTTCTTGATATATTACCTTCATTCCATATTATTGTAGAATGATATTTAAAACCAATATTTTTTGCGATGCAGGTTAAATCAGCACCTACGCTCTGTTGCCCATCCTTATTTTTGTCTAAAGGTATATTAAGACAGAATCGACCATCATTTTTAAGCAGTTTAAAACACTTCTTAATCCATCTTTTACTGAACTTTAAATAATCAATATACGAGATTTTATCATTATGGCTGTTATATTTTATATCTAAATTATAAGGCGGAGACGTAATTATCAGATCGACTGTTCCGTCTTCTATCTTCTTAGTTTTAAGGATATCATCATTTATTATCTTTATTCTGTCCGTATTTAAAAATATACCCATAATATCACCAATAATGATTTTTATAATATAAATAGCCTGCGCTAACAATACATAAGCAGATTAAGCCTTTAAACCTTACACCCAGAAAACGCAGCTAGTTTTG
>JAKAUR010000026.1 GCA_021827665.1 Microcaldota archaeon | reverse complement strand
CTTGGTTGCCAAGCAAAAAAAAACAAAAGGCGCCGGGATTGGGATTTGAACCCAAACTTCCCGAAGGAAACCAGATCTCGAGTTTCGCCGCAAAAGCACTGGCGCGTTACCGGTTTCCGCCATCCCGGCATATATAAAACCTAACCTAATGGAAGAAATATTATATTTTGCCAAGTAAAGCTCTTTATTTGTGCCTGTCCGCGTACCTGAACGCCCGTATCTTGGATTTCCGAAAGTAATTAAAGCTTTGTTTAAAAATCTTCTTATAAGCCTTTGGCTTATGAGAACGGCAATCAACAGCGATGCTTAAATGAAGAATAAATTCTTTGGTGACAAGTTCACCCTGCGCATAGTCACAGTGGCAATATTCATAATCCTAGCAATAGCAGGGCTTGCCTTTTCGCTTTATCTTTTCATAATAGCAAAGAACACCTACATGTACGCAGTGGCCACAGCGTTCGCCGCGCTGTCAGTGGTTTCAGGCTTTTTCAACATATCAGCCTCAATACTGTATTATAGGTCATACTTCTACGGCAAGTATATCTCAAAGATACGTAGGAAGCTCAGGCCAATGCTTTCATATCCATCTGTTGCCGTAGTGGTACCTGTATACAACGAAGACCCGGGCATGGTAGAGGACACCATAGTTAATCTTAGGAAGCTCGATTATCCTCAAAAGTCGCTCAACTACTATCTGTTGGACGACTCCACCGATGCCGGCATTCGCTCAGAAATGATGCGCATAGCAAGGAAGAACAAATTCACATACATGCACAGGGACAACAGGAAGGGCTTCAAGGCCGGCGCTCTTAACAACTTCGTAAGCGGCATGAAGGAGGAGTTCATAGCGATCTTCGACTATGATGAGAGGCTTACAAACTCAAAGTTCCTAAGGGATCTTCTGCCCTACTTCCAGGATCCTAACCTGTCGTACATACAGACAGAAAAGACGCACAGGAAGGCCAACCTTTTCGCAGATTCGATAAACATATTCGACGGGTTCTTCTTCAAGTTCATAGAGCCTGCTAGGGCGCTTAACAACACTGCGATATTCGCCGGCTCGTGCGGCATAATAAGGGTTTCAGCGCTTCGCGACATAGGCGGCTTCCCCGAATACGTAATAGAGGATACCTTCTTCAGCTTCAAGTCGGACCTATACAACTACAAGAGCCTATACGTGCCAAAGGTGTACGCTCTTGGCAAGCCGATAAAGACGTTCACCGAGCTTGTAAAGCAGCAGTGGCGCTACAACTACGGTGATACGCAGTTCATAAAATACTTCTTCAAGAACAGGAAGAGCATGAAGGGCTCTCCGATATCGAGCATGGACTATCTGACGCACGGGTTCGGCTTGAACTACATATCGGTCATATTGATAATGTTCACCATAGTATCCATATTCATAGTGTTCTCAGCAGTGCCATTCGTCAACCTTAACATACACCAGATGTTCAACGCCAAGTACGTCGGCCTTGACCTGGAGATATTCGGCTCCATAGCATTGGTGCTCTCGTTCCTAGCCCCGGTCATAATGACCAAGATATACTTCAACTCCATAAAGAAGGGATTCATGGTTTTCGCGCTTAACTTCGCACTAGCGTTCTCCAGGACTAAGGCAGCCATAGCGGCTATAACGCAGAGCAATCCTGGGGTGCACTGGAACAGGGACAATGATTCTGGGAAGAGCAAGCTCGTGTTCTCCATAATGAACACCAGGGTAGAGCTAGCATTCGCCACTTTCATATTCGCCCTGAGCTTTTTCGCAGCCAAGACCAACCACATATCCGGAGGGCTATGGCTTATGGTATACGGCTTCATGTACCTGTTCGCCACGCTCTTCATGTACAAGTACGGATGATGTTATGATATACGTAAAGATACACGATACGGACGAAGGCACCATAATAGCGATGTGCGACGAATCGCTCATAGGCAGTGTGCTCGAAGAAGGAGACCTTGTGCTAGACCTTAAGGATTATTCCGATTTCTACGTGGGGGATCTCGTAGACCCGGAAAGCATAGTGCTTCCGGAGCACCAGAAGTTCAATTCAGCCAACATAGTTGGAAAGGAAGCGGTAGAGACTGCAATAAGGCAAAACCTGATAAAGGAGGAGAATGTCAATAAGGTCATGGACGTGCCATACGCCCACGCCTATTGGATGAATCCGGAATAACCTTTCTACTTCATAAGCTCCAGTATCGCCTTGGCTATGTCCCCTCCTGAGCTTTCGAGGGCCTTCCTTGCATCTTCCTCGCTCGCTCCCGAGCTCTCCATGACCATTTTCACGTCGTCCTCGCTTATCTCTATGCTTACGCTCTTTTCGTTCTCTGTTA
This sequence comes from Microcaldota archaeon, assembly GCA_021827665.1. Taxonomy (GTDB): domain Archaea; phylum Micrarchaeota; class Micrarchaeia; order Micrarchaeales; family Micrarchaeaceae; genus Micrarchaeum_A. Next base: position 57,410 of record JAKAUR010000026.1, on the reverse strand, counting down.
TTGTCCCTGCTATCTGGAAGCTCTTCGTCCCCTGCGCCTCTATTACCGTTACCTGGGGGTCAGTTATTACTATGTCCCTGTCAGCACAGGAAATTACCACTCTGTCAGCATTAAGCTCCGATGATTTTATGCCCATCTTGGCCATCATGCTCTTGAGCGTCCTAGGATCTATGTTTGGCATCATTCAACCACTATCATATTTTTACCGCAAATAATGTTAATTCTTTCCTGTCGTGCGGGAGCTTCTTGACGCGTATGTCCTCATAAGTCGCGCCAAGCGCCTCCTTCGATTTTGCCATTGCCTGCTCTATTTTGTCGTCCGTCATTTTAAGCGTCAATATCAGGAAAGCACCCTTCTTAAGGGCCTCAGAGCATACCGCAGCTATTATTGCGGATTCCTGCGCGGGTATGTTTATGTCTATGCACATTATGTCGAAAGGGCCAAGCTTGACGAGCTCCGAGATTTTTATATTCCCGAACAGCTCCTTTATGTGCAAAAGGTCGTATCCCTTCCAGCTTCCATCGAGCTTTTCCATATCAAGCACGTCTATGTCCTCTGCATCTGCAATCTCACGCTCCTTTCCTAGCGCTACTGCAATCCTGCTTCCTTGCGGCATCGCCTCATAATTTATCCTTCCGGCATCAATGGCAACCACATCAGCTCCCTTTTTCATTAGGTATCTGCTCCAGCCTCCTGGCGCGGCACCTATGTCAAGCGCCCTCGAGCCTTCGCATACCTTAATATTAAAGTAGTCAATCGCTTCGTGTATCTTGAATTCTGCCCTGCTTATCCCGTTCTCAACTATGTCCCTGTCCATGTTTCTGTTCCTGAAGTAGTCAAGAGTGGCGCCATAGGCATTGTCCGAGCCCGCAATCGACACGTAAGCCGTGCTGCCGTTGATTATTACATGAAATACTGCCCCTGGGTTCAACAGGTCTATTCTGGCCCCGTATTTCTCCATGCCTGTTCCTATCTCCACCTCTATGCTCTTGGCGTTCCTTTCATCAAAGGCAGCCTCTTTGAGCACCTCGGTCTTGGACGATGCATACCCTTTTTCTTTCTGCACTGAAGCAAGTTTCTCCTCAAGTGCAGAATATCCTGAAGCGACTTCAACTTCGAAAATAAGCTCCTCTGTCTTGTAAAGGAACACCGAATCGTATATCGCCTTGAGGTCGGCTTTCTTTTCTCCTGTATCGACTATTATTACCGAATCCGACAGGTATTTCAAGATCTTCGACTCTCCAAGGATTGATCTCAGCTCGTTTATCGACTGCTGCAAAAATCTCTTATCGAAAAATACAATGTACTTCATGCTTTTGCCGTTGAAGTTTGACATGGGTATTTCTTTCCCAAAAGCCTTTATATTGGGTGTTTTTAGACTTTGTTCAGCAATAAAAATGATAAGATGCGCAGCATAAATGAAAAAGACATAATAAAGGCATCAAAGCCCAAAAGTTCAACGATTCAGGTTTCTTATGGAAAGGCAAAGAAGAAAATAAAAGTAACAAGGTACGCAGCCGGCCCCATATCTACACCATACGGAAAGTTCATGCTTTGCGAGTTCAGGCTGAACGATAGATGGAAGGATTACGAAGTGCTTGTCGCAGCCAAGGGATTTGACAATAACCTAATGCCTGTTTTTGAAAATGGCAAAACGGTCTATCTAAAAACGGATTCTGGCTGCAGGAGCGGAGAGATATACCTGGACAATACGTGCACCTGCAGGCAGCAATTGCTGGAATCAATGAAGATAATTGGCAAGCACGGTTCCGGGCTTCTCATAACAATACCGAACCAGGAGGGCAGAGGACACGGATTTGCAAGGAAATACGCGACATTGGGGCTCCAGGAATACTTCGGCTATGACACATACGAAGCCGCAAAGGCAGTGAACAAGAAAATCGACATAAGGGATTACTACGGCGTAGCGGCTTTGCTTAAGTTCTTCGGGCTCGAAAGCGGCAGCATCACAGTAGTAGCGAACAACCTTTCAAAGCTCAAAGAGCTCAAGGAGAACGGATACGACCCCAAGCTAAAGCCATTGGAAATAAAAGCGGACAGGCACACGACAAAGCACCTCAAGGCAAAGAAGGAGCATTTGGGCGAGATTGTAAAGATATAAGCTTAAACATAATGGAAGCTGTGGGATTTCCATTAAAACTTTTTTATAAGTATATTTTCATCAACGGTTACAGTTACCTTCATGAAGTAAAGCCTTTGCATGTCTTGCAGCGTCTCTGGAAATTTTTGCATCTATTGATTTCCAGTCCTTCAAACTAAGCCTGCTTTTCCTTGCTATTTTCTCTGCTTCTTCAAAATCTACAATTTTCTGTTCTATTGCATTCCTGAATGCATAAGACCAATTAACAGAGGGGTGCTTCTTCATCTCTTTCTTAAGCTCTTCACTTATCGAAAGAGTGATATTCGGCATAAAAACCACATATCATTATGCAAATTAACGTATCTAATATTTACTGCGTAGGTGTTTCAGGCTATCCCAATCGATAAGTCAAACTTGGAAGAAAACAGCTTAATGGACTCTGCGGGATTCGAAACTCAGGCAAGTCATGTGCCGCGTACCGTTTTAGTCTATCTTAAATAGTCATATACTCCTTCCCTGCTCTTAAAAAATAGCAGAGTTAGCTTGTCTCCCTCCATGGTGTATACAAGTCGTTTGTTGCCCACCCTGATAGAAAAAGTGTTTTTTAAATGGCGCAACGGTTTGCCTACAGGTATGCCTTTTTTAAGTTGCTCTATCAGCCTGTTTATACGTTTTATGTCCTCCTTGCTGCTTTTTTTGTAATCCTTGTCAAACTCACTTGTCGAAAATAGCTCCACGAGGTTCACTTTTTCAATGCAAATGCATGGACCTTCTCCTTGCCAGACTTAATATCCTTGATAATTTTTTCTGCGGCCGTGCCATATAATTCGTCATCGGTTAATCCGTGCATCTGATCAAACTCAAACAAAGCAAGCCTTATGGCTTCAGTCTTTGTTTTAACATAATTCTCTTCGACCATACGGTCTATTACCTCTTTGGTATACCCCTTAAGTTCTATATTGATATTTGACATTCCAATACCCTTATTTTTTATAATAATATAGTATAACTTTATATATATGCTTTTCGCTTAGTCGAGCTTATTGTATTATGCACTCTTTTAACTGCCATCCAAAAATCTGGCAGTGCAGTTATATAATTGTCGTCTATGGGCTACTAAAATTTAGATGGACTCTGCGGGATTCGCACCCGCGACCCCCCGCTTGCAAAGCGGGTGCTCTACTACTGAGCCAAGAGCCCTCAAAAGCAAATAGGATTATGGAAAACCAATTTATAAGCCTTGCGAAAACTGCGTTTAGGTTTTCTCCGCGGAAAACCCTTTTGCGATTTCAGCGCCTTCCCTTCTTCTTCTGAACGCTTTTATGCTGCTGTTTTTTTGATGATTTGGCCTTTGCTGCCTTGGGCTTGGCTTTTGCCACTGCCTTTTGCTTGGGCTTAGGCTGAGAAGCCTTCCTCTGCTTGCTCGCAGTGGCCTTGGCCGGCTTTACTGCCTTGGCCTTTGCAGCCGCTCTCTTGGCTGGCCTCTTCACTACAGTGGTTGTCTTGTTCGAAGTGAAGGATATCATGTTGGTTATATCTCTCGTGTCTATGTTCTCGGATTCTAGCTTGTTCAGTATGTCGTCTGCGACGGCATTGCTGACGGTCTCCGAATCCTTCGAGGCGTTGGACACGAAGGCGTTTTCTATGTCGCCCTTCTGTATCATGGCCTCTATCTCGCGGAGCCTTTTGAGGTTTTCTATTTCCCTCTTCGAATCCTGCTTCTTTTGCTTCATAACCCCTTCACTGGACGGCTTCAAAATATTGAATCCGCTCATATTTAAACCGAAGGTTATTTAAAAGCTTTTTGCCTAAAAAGTGCAAAACAGGTACAATTCTCTCTGCCGTTTATACCTCGAATGAATCTCCAAGGTTGGGCACCGTCACTTCGTACTTCTTGGGGAGTTCCTCCAGCCTGGACTTGAGGTACTCAGACTTGCCGCGTTCACCATGCACTATGAATATGTGCTTGAGGTCCGCTATCTTGCCGGGTATGCTCTCCAGCTGCTTCCTGTCTGCATGTGCAGACATGTGGTACGTTTCCACAGCCATCTCCACTCTTATCTTCGAGTCGTTTATCGTTATCTCCCTGGCTCCTTCCTGCATCTCCCTTCCCATTGTGCCTTCGGCCTGGTATCCTACCAATATCATCTTGTTGAGCGAGTTGCCGGCCATCTTCGTGAGATAGTACATTATGGGCCCTCCGCTCAGCATTCCGCTCGTTGTCACTATTATGGAGCTTTCGTCGTTAGTAGCTATTTTTGTCCTTATATTCTTCTTCTCGACAATGGAGAAGTTCTCGCTCTTGAAGGGATCAGCATCGCTCATCAATATCCTTCTCTGCAGCTCCTTCCTGCAGTATATCACATTGTGCCTGTGTATCCTCATGGCCTTGTTTATCATTCCGTCCATGTAGATTGGCACCTTTGGTATGACTCCGGAATTCATGTAATCGTCAAGCAGGAACAGGACCTCCTGTGCCCTTCCCACTGCGAAGCTAGGCACTACTACCTTGCCTCCAGCCTTTATGGTTTCTACCGTGCTGTTTACCATGTCCTTTGCAGTTTCCTTCTCGTCCTTGAATATGTCGTCCTTGCCTCCGTATGTGCTTTCGGTTATAAGTATGTCAGCCTTGAGCCCCTTGAGGTCCGCTCCGTCGAGAAGCCTTGTCTTAGTCAGGTTTATGTCTCCTGTGTATATGAGCGTCTCCTTGCCGTCGCTAACCTTTATCAGAGCGCTTCCAAGTATGTGGCCCGCAGGTATGAAAGTTATCGTGAGGTCCTTTATCTTGAACTCCTTCTTGTACTCGTGCAGCGAGTAGTTCTTTCCCAGCTGTTGCAGCCCCTCCTTGGTGACGTTGTTTGGGTTTGATATGTGCATGTAGTCGTTTATGAGCACGCTAGCAAGCTCAGATGTCGGTTTGGTGACATAGGTCTTGTTCCTGTATCCTGCACTGTATATGTGCGGAAGGTATCCGCAATGGTCCAGATGCGCGTGGGATATTACTATCCCGTCTATTTCCTTAAGCTTCCCGTCTTCTATCTTCGGGAACTGATCGTCGGATCCGAGCTTGACTCCTGCATCCAGAAGGATGCTTGTGCTTCCGCTCGAAACCATTATGCAACTGCGGCCTACTTCGCCGGCAGCTCCAAAAAAAGTAATTTTCAATTATTTCACCTTTTCAAATTCTGTCTTTGTTTCACTATTTTTTATTTTGTATTTTTTATTTTATTTTTCTATTTTTTTATTTTTGTTTTTCTTTTTGTTTGTTTTTTATATTCCTATTTACGCATGCTACCTGCTTTAAAAGGTATCGCACGCGATATCTGCATAAAGGAAAAGATGCAAGGTGGATTACTCCACCTTGCCTTTCTTCTTTATCACTGCTATGTCTTCCATGTTTATCTCTGGCTGCGCCTGCTGCTGGGTCTGCTTCCTTCTTGCCGGCCTCTGCTGCTGATCCATTCCGCGGCTGCCGCGTATTCCCAATGCTTTCCTGACTGCCAGGTAGAGGTCGTCGAGCTTTGTGTCGAGCTCGCGTATCTTCCTGTCAGTCTCGTTGAGCTTTTCAGTATAATTCTTTATGTCGTCCTGTATGTAGCCTATCTTGCGCTGCAGCCTCACGAACTTAAGCAATCCTTCCAGCTGTCCGTCTATTTCGGCTATCTTCCTTATTATTCCCTTCTCGTCGTCCAGCGACATCCTGGCCTCGGTCGAGAGCTTGAATTCCAGCCTGTTCTTCTGCCTTTTGAGGTATCCTATTTTCTTGACTTCGACATTGTCCTTTTCGCTTTCGACGAACTTTGTTATCGCGACATTCTCCGCTTCCTTATACTCAAGCTTTCTGCGGTAGTCCTTTATCTCCGTTATGAGAGCGTCCCTCTCCTTCCTACATTCGTCTATCTGATTCTTTATGTTCAGCACTTCCGGGTTGCTTGATTCCTTTATGAGCAGGCTAAGCGATTTCCTCGCTCCCTGTCCAGTATCCGGAACCTTCGCTACGTGCGCGGGTGCCGCTGTCTCGCTCGCTTGCTTTGGCTGTGCAGTTGTTTCTTCTTTAGCTGCTACGTTTTCATTGCTCTCTTTCAAAAAACCGCCTTTAAACTGTTGTTTTTTCTTTTTGCAGAATCTTCAATTGCCGTCGAATAAGTCTTCAAGAGTCCATCTGTGACCTTGGCTATGGAATACTCTCTGGCAGTTTTTACACACTCTTTATAAGAGGATAAATTATTTATAACCTTTTCTATTTTCATGGCACAATCTCTATAATCTAGCGGCTTGAACTTCTCGCCGTTTTTTCCGTTGACTATCAAATCCCTGAGGGCGAGGTAATCGGCCCCGACTACCGGCTTTCCTGAAGCCATGGCCTCCAATGAAACTATGCCCTGGGTCTCGAACGTCGAGGGCATGCAGAGTACGTCAGCCGCGGCATAATACTTCGGAAGCTCCCTCTCGCTCACGAAGCCCACGAACTTGACAGTCCTCTCGAGCCCGTTCCTGTGCACGTATCTTATATACTGGTCCATTGCAGGTCCGGTTCCAGCTATTACGAATTTTATCTTTCTCCTTTTCTTGCTCAGCATTTTAGCTGCGCTCAGCATGGTGCCTATGTTCTTCTCCCTGCTTATCCTTCCCATGTAAAGCACCAGGGCCGATTCATTGTCTCCAGTAAGTATGTGCTTAAGCGCAGATCCCTTAACCTTTGGGTTGAAGCGCTTCGTATCCACGCCGTTAGGCACGACGTCTATGTTGTTGCTCACCTTCTGCTTCACGAGAAGGCTTTTTATGCTTGCACTGGGTGCTATGACCCTGGTGCAGCTGCCGTAGAAGAACCTGGCATAAGGCCATGCGTATCTAAGGAACAGCTTCCTAGCCAGCGGGTTTGAAACTCCATATTCCTTTATCACGTTGTTTTTGGTGAAAAGGGTGTGGAATGATCCGACAGACGGTATCTTTCCCATCTTGGCTACAAGCAGGCCGTACGTTCCAACCGTAAATGGGGTCTGCATGTGCACTATGTCGGCATCGTAGACTCCTATCTTGCTGGCTGCCATGAACGGCATAAGCGCGAAATTGTATTGCGGATATCTCCTGAACTTGACGCTGGGAACTACTATTATGTTTTTGTCCTTCTTCACGAGTTCCTTCGTCTTCTTGTTTCCCGAAGCCACTATCACTACTCTGTGGCCCCTGGATTCTAGCTCGTCCTTGAATCCGAGCATCGAGGTGACTGCGCCGTCGACTGCTGGAAGGAAGGTGTCCGTATAAAAGAAAATGTTCAAGCTTGATCTCATGTTTTTGCCGCCGTTGCTTTGAATGCCGTGGTCCACGGCATGTTGTAAAATTTCATTCCTGTTTGCCGAGGGTTATTGCTTCCCCGTTGGCTTTCTTTATCTTCTCCATGGCCTTTTCGGAGAACGCTTCGGCCTTTATCTTGGCCGGAACTTCCAGGGTTCCGTTGCTAAGGACCTTGTAGCCAGCGAGCTCTATCTCGCTCGTATTGGACTTCTTGAGCATTATGTTTATCGAGTACAGGCTTACGCTCTTGAGCTTCGTCGGCATCCACTTGGTGAAGCCGTGCTTCCTTATCTCTTCCGGGTGCTTGGCTGTAAGGTACGTGAAGTTGTGCTTCTTGTGCGCTGTCCTTCTTCCGACGCCTCCCCTGTCTCCTGCGCCCCTGGCATTCTTTATGTTTCCTACGCCCCATCTCCTATTGCCCAGGTATTTCCTGCTTTTCTTCTGATGCCTTACTACCATTAAATCATCCTTTTTATGAGCTTGTTTATGTCGCTGCCCATGTAGCCAAGGTCTCCGCCCTGCTTGTAGCCAAGCTTTGTGCTCTTGTATCCGTGCGTCGGAGGATGCAGCCTGACCGGCATGAGCTCCTTGAGCTTCTTCATGTCGTATTCGCCGCTTGCGACCTTCTTGACGTCGGCATCAGATCCAGCCTTTTTCAGCAGCTTGTCCAATATCTCCTCATTGAGTTCTCCGTAAGCTACGTAGTTGTTGCACGTCTTGAGCATGCCCTCGTAATCCTTGCTGACCTTCAATATGGTGCAGTTGTTGACCCTCTTTAGCCTAAGCCTCTTCAGGGTCTCTGCGGTGTCGTACCTAACGTTGACCGTGCCCCTTATTCGGACTACGCCAACTAGCTTGTTGATAACGGATTTTGACATAGAAATTCGCCTTTAAGCGTCAAGTTTTGCTAATTTAATTGCAAGAAAGAATATTAAAGCTTCTTCAAATGCAATAAGGTTTAGCAGCGTTAAAATATAAAAAGCTGCCTATAACCAAAGAACAAGGAAAAAGGAAAGCTCAGAGCTTTCCTATGTCCTTCACAACGTCTATGTCGAGCGCTTCCTTGCCCTTCCTCCAGTTGGCCGGTATTGCGCACATGTGGCCCTCCTTGGCCGGGTGGTCCCTGAGGTACTTGAGCCCGAGGAACGCGTTGAGTATGTGGTCGGCGTCCTTTCCGAGGTTGTTGTTGAAAGCAGCCATGTACTGTATGTTTCCGTCAGGGTCTACTATTACCACTGACCTTCTTGCCTGTCCCGTGCTTGCATTGAGCAGCCCGAACTTTTTGGTTATCTCCTTGTTGAAGTCCTCGATCATAGGTATTGAGCTCTTCTGGACCCTGGGGCTTGTCTGCGCCCATCCCTTGTGCGAGAAAACGCTGTCGGTGCTTATCGCGAGCACGTCGGCATCGTTCTTCTTGAACTCGTCGTAGAGCCCCATGAACGCTTCTATGTCTGTGGCGCACACGAACGTGAAATCGCCAGGGTAGAACGTCAGTATGCTCCAGCGTCCCCTTTCCGGAACTTTAATCTTCTCTATCTTGTCTTCCTTCGGAAAATAAGCGTTTGCCTCCATCTGTTCGAACTTTTCTTCTATTGGCACTCCTTCCATGTTATCACTGTTAGTATATTGTTTATCCAAATATATAAATATTTTGTTATTTTTATCATATAAATTGATATAAATGACAAAAGATTTGCCTAAAACGCTGGACAAGCTCATAATGGACAGGCTCATAACCAATTCCAAGGTGCCGGTAGAAGAGCTGGCTAGTGCATATGGAGTCAGCCCTGGAACAATACGAAACAGGATAGCCCAGCTTTCCAAATCCAACGTCATAATAGGCTACAAGGCAAGGGCCAGGCTCAACAGGCTGGGCATGTCTGAAGTCATAGTCGGTCTAGATATAGAGCCGGAGAGCTACATGAAGACCATGAATTCGATAAAGGAGCTCCAGTCCGTGAAGGAGCTTTACAGGTCAAGCGGAGACCATTCCGCAATAGCGATAATAGCATCAGATTCGGAATCGGTGGACTCGGAAATAGAGAGAATGATGTCCATAGATGGGGTCAGGAAGGTCTATCCCTCCTACATACAGGAAGTAGTCAAATAAGCTTTACATAATGCAGTCAAGAACGAGCTTTATCGGCACATGATCAGACCCTTTAATGTCCTTCAATATGCTGGCGCTTAATGCCTTGTCCTTAAGCTTTTTGGATATCAGGAAATAATCTATGCGCCATCCTATGTTCTTTTCCCTAGCCTTGAACATGTAGGACCACCACGTGTAGTTGCCAGGCTCATTGTTAAAAATCCTGAATGTGTCTACAAGCCCGGAAGCTATGAACGAGTCCATGCCGCTGCGCTCCTCTGCCGTAAATCCAGCGTTGTGCGCGTTCTCCTTTGGCCTCGCTATGTCTATCTCTTCATGCGCGACGTTGAAGTCGCCGCATATGACTACTGGCTTCTTCCTTTCAAGCCTCTTTATGTATTCCAGCATCCGCCTATTGAAATCGCGCTTGAGGTCAAGCCGAGACAAATCCCTTCTCGAATTAGGGAAGTATGAATTTATGAAATAGAAATCGGAGAACTCAAGCGCCTGCACCCTCCCCTCATTGTCCTCGAAATCGTCGAGGACCGAAATAGGCTTACTTTTGGCAAGGCACATAGTCCCGCTGTAGCCCTTTTTTTCCGCAGGATTCAGCTCAACTTCATAGCCCATACCATAAAATTCCTTCGGCATGGTTTTGTCGTCTGCCTTTATCTCCTGAAATGCCATTATGTCTGGCTCCTCGCTTTTTATGAGCTTCAGCGCCTCTTCCTTTGTCGCTCTTATGCCGTTGACATTCCAAGAAATAAAACTCACAGCCATAAAACCATCTAGAGCTTAAGCTCCATCCTTATGCATGCATAGCCGTCCTCTTCCACGCGCCCTGTTTCGACGAACCCCGCCTTTGAGTACAGCTTCACGCTTCTTGCATTGTATTCGTAAATCCCGCCTACTTTGAGCTTATCCAAGCCGAGCTCCCTGGCGCGTTTTATGAGCAGGCCGAGCACCTTTGTCCCTATTCCTCTTCCCCAGTATTCTTCCGCGCCTATTGTTATCGGCGTTTTTTCCTTGGTTATGCTTGCATCGCCTATGGGCTTCCAAGATCCGTTCTCTTTTATTTCTATGACGTAGGCCTCGCCAATCTCTGATAACGCCCTGTTCATCCTTTCTATCACGTCTGGGCCGTACGGCATGGCCTTGGGCCCCTCGGAATAGAAAAGCACGTCAGGATTCGTGTACCATTCAAGGAAAAATCCCATGTCCTCCTTGAGGTTTGCCGGCCTCAATCTCACATCCCCTTCTTCAAGCACCGCCATTGAATTACCCTGTAAAGAAATCCTTCATGCTCTTCTGCTGGGTCGCCCTGCTCTTCGGCTCGGGCTCCCTTCCCAAAAGGTCAAGCTCTCCAAAAACGCCCGAGTAACCGGGCCTTATCTTTATCCTGTCGTTGCGCACGTTGTCTATGCATTCCGCTATGTCCTCTCCGGCAATCTCGCTTATGTCGCTTACCTTTGCCTTTGTCAGCACGTCCATTTCGTCGCCGAATCTTTCTATGAGCTTGGAATACGATTCCTTGACCTCCTGCGTGTATCTTGTCTTCTTTTTCGCATATGATATGACTTCGATAAGCGGCACCGAATGTATGTATGGTATGTGCACTTTAGGCACGTATCCTACTGGCCTGTCGGCCAGGTCGTCAACCCTGTGCAATACCCCAATAACCAGCTTCTTGCCGCAGACCTTGCAGACCGTCGATTTGTTCTCCTCAGGATTCACAGAGTATCCGCATTCCCTGTGGCCGTCATAGTGGTATTTCCCCTCTTCGGGGTAGTATTCGACGGTGAGCTTGAACCTTTCCTCATCTTTGTCAACTATCGCCTTTATCACCGAATCGTATGACAATTCCTCAAGTTCGAGAACGTTTGTCTCCCTGCCCATGTTGGCAAGGGAGTGCATGTCGCTGTTTGATATGAGCGTGTATTTGTCGAGTTCGGATATCCGCCAGTTCATTTTCGGGTCGGAGCTAAGCCCGCTTTCATAAGCCCGTATGTCCTTTTCCCTGTCCTCGTACGCCTCCTTTATGGAGTCGAATCCGGACATGGCGCCCAGCGCACCGAAATACGGAGTCCACAGGTGTGCAGGGAATATGAAAGCCCTTTTGTCTACCTCTTTCACTATGTCGACGAAGTGCGCAGCGCTTATCTGCAGCTGCGGCCTTCCGTCGCTGCCCATGCTTCCGTATTTGCCGAGCCTTTCGGAAAGCTCCTTGGCCGATTCGAGGCTTGGCAGCAATATGCAGTTGTGTATCTTTTTTATTCTTTTGTCCCTTCCCTCGAATATTGTCGAAACCTCTGCGCTCGGAACGAATGCCGTTTTATTCTCAGATCCGTTGAGCACATATAAGCCGTTGCCTTCGCTCACGGTGTTCTTCTCAATCTCCTTCATCCATTCGGGGTGCAGTATGTCTCCGGTCCCCAGGACGTTTATGCCTTTCTCCTTGGCCGTTTCAGCCATGGATTTGGGGTTTATCGCTTCGCTGCAAGCCATGGCAAATCTCGAATGGACATGCAAATCAGCTACGATCTTCATTGGCATTACCTACATATCTGCGTATTTTTCCAAGGCCTTCAATGCGACTTCCTTAACATTCGGAAAGCTCTCCATAATGCTTATCTCTTCCCTGTCCATCCATTTTATGTCGGTGCTTTCATCGTTCGCGGCAACTTCTCCTCCAACAATCCTTCCAACATAGACCATATCGAAATGTATGTGCATTGGTTTGGTCTTGTATGGCACGTTTTCGTACAGTATTGCGAAAGGCTCTGGTAGCGTATGTGCTGCTTCGTCCGCATGCTTCACGTTGTCATCTCCTATGAGCTCTACGTCAACACCCGTCTCCTCCTTCGTTTCCCTTATCGCGGCTTCGTAGGGGAATTCGTTTTCTTCGACATGGCCACCTGGCGGAACCCATATGCCGAGCTTCCTGTGCTTTAACATAAGCATCTTGCCTCCTTCAATTACCATGCATCCTGCAACTATGCATTTTTTTGTTGGCATCTTACTCGCTTTTTACCACGCCGTTTTTAGGGCACATGTCTTTCAGAAAACAGGAACTGCATTTCGGCACAGTGCCGCATATCTGTTTCCCGTGTTCCTTCAAGATGTACGAAATGTTCTTCCAGTACTTTTTGTCAACTATCTTCTCCAAGTCCTTTTCTATTATGTTGGGATTTTTGCTCTCGCTGAATCCCATCCTGTACGCAAGCTTTATGACCCACGTGTCTACAGGTATGCCATCTACTATCCCGTATGCATTTATCAATATCGTATTGGCCGTCTTTCTTCCTATGCCCGGAAGCTCGACTAGTTCGTCCATGCTATCCGGGACCTTTCCATTGTATTTGTCCTCTATTATTTTGCACGCCTTTATTATGTTCGAGGCCTTGTTCTTGGCGTAGAAGACCCCCTTTACATATCCGAGCAATTCCTCTTCGGTGGAATTGGCATAATCCTTCGCGCTCCTGTATCTTTTGAAAAGCGCCGGAGTCAACGCGTTTACGGTGGTATCCCTCGTCTGTGCCGACAATATCGCGGCTACCATTAATTCCACGGGGTTGCCGAAATTTAGGTAATAATGCACGTCCTTGTAATGCGTTTCCAGAGCGCTCACTATCTTCTGCGAATCCTTGCCTGAACTTCTATATGCCATATCCCCACCAAACCATGTTTACCGCCACAAGCGGCGCAAAGAACCGAGTTACAGGTTTTTGTCAGCGTAATCCTTCCATGTCGCAAGTTCTCCGGTTGCGACATAAGGAACGTCGGTCAGCTCCTTTATGCTCTTCGCTCCGAGCAGGAACATTACGCTCTTGAGCTCCAGTATTATATTGCTTATGAACTTCTTTACATCTTCAGGGGATTTTGTTGCAGGCCTTAATATGGGCAGGGCCATGGCAGTAAGCGACGCGCCCATTATAAGCGATTTGGCAACGTCCATTCCTGTCCTAAGGCCTCCGGAAGACACTACCGGTATCTTGGAGCGCTTTCTTATCATGTAAAGCGAAGCCGCCGTTGGTATTCCCCAGTCCCATAGCAGGTTCCCGAGGTCAACCTTTGAAGCCATTCCCATGGCCTTGGCCCTGTACCATTCCACAGCCGCATAGCTCGTGCCTCCCATGCCTGCCGTTTCTACCGCCTTGACTCCAGCCTTCTCGAGCTGGCCAACAACTTTCGGCGACAATCCGAAGCCGACCTCTTTTGCTATTACCGGCCTGTCTACGGAAGAGACTATTCCTTTTATGCCTTCGAGAACGTTCCTGTATTTGGGTTCTCCCTCGGGTTGGACTATCTCCTGCGCCGGGTTCAGGTGCACATACAAAGCATCGGCGTCGACCATGCCAACAAGTTTTCTTATATCTGTGATTCCCATGCCTTTGGATATCTGCGCTCCACCTATGTTAGCGCCTATGAAGGCATGGGGTGCCTTTTTTCTGGCAATGGTATATGTGTCTTCAAGAACATCATCATAAAGCGCTGCCCTCTGGCTTCCCAGCGCCATTCCCAGTCCTAGCTCTTCTACCGCCTCTGCTATATTTGCGTTTATCTTCTTGGCCATCTCGGCCCCGCCTGTCATAGCTCCGACCATGAAGGGAGCGGAAAACTTCTTTCCGAGGAACGTCGTTCCGGTGTCTATGTCATCGAAGTCTATCTCTGGCAGCGAGTTGTTTATTAGCTTCATGTCGTTGAAAAGGGTCCTTGCGCTCTTAGCCTGGACTGGCTGATCAAGGCATATCCTTATGTGTTCCTCCTTCCTCTTCATTATAAGGTCTATCTTGGCCTTTTTGAAATCGGCATTTTCGGTCTTATTCCCGCTCAAACAATTACCTATAACGATGTTTACGTAAAAGTCTAAAAAATGTCAATATAAAGCATACTTATAGCGCTGCAAACTATAAATAACTCTGGTGTTGGCTCTGGCGATGTCTAAACAGCCCTTTCTAAGAAAAGTGCTTTACCTGCTCAAGAAAAGGTATGCCGGGCATATGAAAAGCACGCTGGAATATTCAAGCGCGTGGGAGCTGCTCGTGGCCACAATGCTTTCGGCACAGGCCCAGGACAGGCAGGTGAACGTAGTCACCAAAAAACTCTTTCACGACCATCGGGATGTCGGAGATTATGCAGGCATGGGCCTTAACGAGCTGTACAAATACACGAAATCCATAGGGCTGTATCGCAACAAGTCAAAAAACATAATAAAAGCGGCTAAGGCCCTAGAGAAGGACTTTAACGGGGAAGTGCCAAGCGACATAGCGTCACTGCAGACTCTTCCCGGGGTGGGCAGGAAGACCGCCAACGTGGTGCAATATAACTGGTTCGGCAAGAGCGAGGGAATAGCCATAGACACGCACTGCATAACGGTGTGCAACAGGCTGGGCCTGGCGAAGGGCACGAACGCGGAAAAGATAGAAAAGGAGATGATTAAAATAACGCCAAAGAAAGACTGGGGTAACGTGACGCACCTCTTCATAGCCCTTGGCAGGGACGTTTGCACTGCAAGGGCCAAGCATTGCGAGGCCTGCGTTCTCAACAGGATATGCCCATCAAGCACGGTGAAAAAATGATAGCTGCACTTTTCAGCGGAGGAAAGGATTCGACGCTGGCGATACACAAGGCCAGCGAAGCGGGCTCAAAGCCCAAGCTGCTCATAACCATGAAGCCGTACAACGAGGACAGCTACATGTTCCACAAGCCCAACATAAAGTACACCTCCCTGCAGGCCAAGGCCATGGGCATAAAGCACGTCATATGGGACACGGAAGGGGAAAAGGAACTAGAGCTCAACGACCTGCGCGAGGCGCTCAAAGCCAACAACGTTACCAAGCTCATAACAGGGGCCATAGCCAGCAGGTACCAGAAGGACCGCATAGAATCCATATGCAAGGAGCAGGGAATAGAAATGATATCCCCGCTGTGGGGAATGGACCAGGAGAAGGAGCTTTTGGAGATTGCGGACAAGTTCGAAGCCATAATAACAAAGGTGGCGGCATACGGCCTGGACGAATCTTTCGTAGGCGTCACAATAAACAGGGATGTCGTAGAAAGGCTCGTGGCGTTAAAAAAGAAAT
Organism: Microcaldota archaeon; assembly: GCA_021827665.1. GTDB lineage: Archaea > Micrarchaeota > Micrarchaeia > Micrarchaeales > Micrarchaeaceae > Micrarchaeum_A. Next base: position 41,841 of record JAKAUR010000026.1, on the reverse strand, counting down.
ACAGGATAAACGTCGCCTTCGAAGGAGGCGAGGCGGAATCCTTCGTGCTAAACGCCCCGATGTTCAAAAAAAGGGTAAAAATAACCTCATACCACATAACCTGGGACGGCACAGTCGGGGAATACATAATAGACGGGGCAGAGCTTTCGGACAAGTGATAAAGTGTTGGTAATTGGTTTCAACTGGCCGAACTTCCACGACAACGCAGTCGCTGCAATCCTGGACGGCAAGCTGGTATACGCTTCGGAAGAGGAGCGCTACACTAGGAACAAGCACTCGCCTTATGAGCTGCCCGCAAACGCATTGGAGCACTGTTTCAGGTTCCTAAAGGGCAATTACGGGATAAGCCCAGGCAACGTTGACGCGTATGCAACCAATTTCGACCCGAGGCTCTACGGCGTCAAGTCAAGGGCATGGCATTCGTTCTCTCAGGCTTCGCTCGTCAAGGACTACGCACTTAGGAACGATATGGCGAGCCTGGCATACTCTTCTACGATGCGCACCATAACCAGATCCGTCACCTCAAGGCTTGATTTTGCCTGGTCCGCCAGGCTTTTCATAAAGGAAGTGCTTTTGCACATGGGCTACAGCTCCAATGAAAACGAGATAAGGGTAATTCCGGTCCGTCACCATCTGGCACATGCTGCTTCAGCATACTATTTTTCGGGCTTCGACAGTGCAGCGTCAATCGTTGTGGACGGGCAGGGCGAAACCGATTCGACCACAGCATGGTCGGTCAAGAGGGGCTCTTTCGAAAATGTTTTCGGGCAGTCGTGGAATTCGCTCTCAATGGGTTATCTGTACGAGTACGTCTCTAAATATCTGGGTTTCTCCAGGCTAGAAGGCCCGGGAAAGGTAATGGGCCTGGCCCCATATGGCAGGGACAACGCGAAGATGATGAAAAGGCTCAAGAGCGCAGTTGCCGGGAGCAATGGTTTATATCAGGTTAAAAAATCTTTATTGCAGCCACTCCAAGATCAGATGTATGACGGGATAGCGGAATACGTTACTGATTCCAAAACTCCGATAATGCATGAAGCAGGTTCCCGAAAGCTAAATCAGACTGCATGCGATTATGCCCACACGATGCAATCCTTCTTTGAAAACTTGCTTCTGGGAGTTGCCGAGCGCATAAAGTCTGAGACCGGGCAGAAGAATCTTGTCCTGTCCGGAGGTTCGGCCCTGAACGCAAAGGCCAACATGGAGCTCCACTATTCAAAAATATTCGGCAACATATCCGTTTTTCCCGCAGCAAACGATTCCGGAGGGCCAATAGGGGCAGCCGCCTACGCATATTCAGAACTCGGAGGCGTGATAAGTCACGGAAGGCTAAGCTCGGTATATCTTGGCGATTCGTACTCGGAAGACGAGGTAAAGGCTAGCGTTATAAAATCCAAACTCAAATCGGAAAAGGTGGGCGATGACATTTCTGGCGTTCTGTCGGCAATAGAAAAGGGCATGGTGGTCGGATTCTACAACGGCCGTTCAGAGCTTGGTCCAAGGGCGCTGGGCAACAGGAGCATAGTCGCCGATCCGCGCAACAGGGGAACTTGGGACAAGGTCAATACGATAAAAGGCAGGGAGTGGTGGAGGCCTCTGGCACCATCACTCCTAGAAAATTCAATGAAAAAGTACTTTGTCGATCCGGTAAGGCACGAATTCATGGTCATGATGTTCCATACGACAAAATCGGCCGAAGAGAATGCCCCTGCAATAAACCACGTGGACATGACCGCTAGGCCTCAGACGGTTTCGGCAAAGCTAAATCCTCTGTGGTACAAGCTCATAAAAGGTTTCGAATCCGATACCGGCGAGGGCATAGTGGTCAACACAAGTTTCAACAATGCCGGCGAGCCATTGGTGGAAACCCCGACACAGGCTCTTAGGAGTTTTGCATCGAGCGGCCTCGACATGCTTTACCTCCAGGGCTGGCTAGTCACAAAACGATGACGCACTACCGTTAAATCATTATGCGTGCAATTGATAACGGGTGTAAAGATGGGCGTTTCAATCCTGTCAAAAAGAAGCGCATTTGCGCACAATTCAATCCTGGAAGAGGAAAAAGTTGCCGATTTGCTAATAAAACGCGGCATAAAAGTCATAGAAATAAACAGGGGCGACCCGCCTGCGTATTTTCCTACTCCTAAATATACAATAGACGCTTACGTCAAGGCGCTTAGGGAAAGGAGGACAGGCTATTCCAGGGATTCGGGAGTAATGCCGCTGGTAAAAGCCATATCAAGCAGGTACAAGAAAAAATACGGAGTGTCCTCGACTCATGATGATATAATCGTGACTGCTGGCGTTTCGGAGGCCCTTCTTTTCATAAACATGGCTACGATAAACCCCGGAGACAATGCGATAATATTCAGGCCATTCTACAACCAGTACCTAACGCAGTTGAAGATTTCAGGTGGCGTTCCAGTATACGAAAATTACGACGAAGCCAATGGGTGGGACCTAAATCCGGAGAGCATAAGGAAGACCCTGAAATCCCTAAAGAATTCCGGAAGGTTAAAGCGGACAAAGTACATGCTGATAACCAACCCCAACAACCCCACGGGCACGGTGCTCAGCAGTAAGGTTCTGAAAGAGGTCGTGGATCTTGCAAATGAATACGGGGTTTTCCTCATAAGCGACGAAATATACGACGAGATATACTACAATAAGGCAAAGTTCACTAGCCTGAGCCAGCTCGCGAAGGGCGTGCCGCACATGATACTCAACGGGGCCTCAAAGGACTTTGATTCCACGGGTTTCAGGATTGGCTACATGCTGCTGCCGGAAAGCGACAAAAAATCAGAAGAGCTGAAATCCAAGTTCGCGGAATTCGCCAGCGTGAGGCTCTGCGTCAATACTCCCGCACAGTACGCATTCGCGGAATCCATGTCAAACGAGAAAGAACACAACAAGGAGATAAAATACATGGTATCTGAGATAGAGAAACGCGTCAACGCGGCAGTAAAAATACTTCAGGAGAATGAAAAGATACGCGTGGTAGAGCCAAACGGGGCATTTTACATACTGCCAAGGGTGGATTTCAAGAGCCTCAAAATAAAGGATGACCGCGAATTTGTCGACAGGTTCCTAAAAGAAGAGCACGTGATGCTTAGCAGGGGCTCGGGCTTCGGTGCGGATTCACACGTTAGGGTTGTCGCACTTCCTCCGAAAGACATATTAGAATATGCGATGGATAAACTAAATCGTTTCTGCGACAAATATTCGAAGTGAAAGCCCTCTATTGGGCCCGTAGTCCAGCGGTTAAGATGCGAGCCTTACACGCTTGAGACCGGAGTTCGACTCTCCGCGGGCCCACTAATGCTAAATACGTAAAACAAAGAAAAGATACGGGGAATTTCAGAGTATGTCCCCAATTATGCTGTTTACTCCTCCCTTCAAGGAAGCGGCTTCCAAGCCGCACTTGTTCCTCATAAACCTTATGACGAACTTTGAAGTGCTGTCCTGATAACCTGCAAATACGTGGTTGTTGAGCTTCTTCATCTGCTTTTCGTCATAATAGATTATGTCCTCAGGAGTAATTCTAACTATCATCTCCCTAGGCACGTCTATGGCCCTGCTTATTACATCTTCAGGCTCCGACCCTAGCCAGACGAGCTTCGTGTTCTTCTTTCCTATGAGGTCCATTGCCTCCTCCAAGCCAAGCTCCACTATGTCGTCTTTGGGAGCGCTTGAAGCGTTTCGCCCACCATTTTTTGAAATCTTTTCCCTACCCATTAAAATCACCGACTGGTCAAATTATCTTTGCATTATCAGATTTTTAAACCTATGCCAAAAGCCATATAATAAGGCGATTATAAAACATGGAGTCAAGTATAAATATCGCAAAACTTAAAACGTATTATTTACGGTCTGAAAAAGCCGCATACTAATTAAGCACTTCCACGCCAAACATTACCTGCGGGTGCCGCATCAATGTCAAACGAATACGAGTACGTCTACGTAATAATAATAGTCCTGCTATTCGTAATGCTCCGCACCAGAAGCCAAATGAGGGGCAGAAGGGCCAACACAAGAAGGATATTCATGAGGCCAGTGCTCTACGGATTTCTTACGCTGCTCATTTTGGCCATAACGCCCAACTTCGAGGTTCTGATATTTGCACTGCTCTTCGGCATAATCGGACATATTATCGGCACCAAGCTCGGCGTAAAATCAAAGGTTTTCGAGAAGGACGGGATAATACGCTCCAAGGGCTCAAACGAAGTTTTCTTCATATGGATAGGCGCTTTCATACTGCGATTGCTCATAGAGATAGCCCTTCCATTGCCTGCAATCTCTTCCCAGTTTGCACTTTTTTCCAATTATGTAAATCCTTCTGGCCCATACTTCTGGTACCTGGTAATAGACCTATTGCTAGCATTCAGCGCAGGCATGCTCCTAGGGGAAGCCAGGCATATATACAGGATGTACAAAAGCTTCAAGGGCAATTCCAAAAGCCAGGATCAGGCTTACTGATTATCCGACTACTGCTTCTTTTGTCATACTGTTTCATGCAGTGCTCTGGCTATCCCCTAGCCAGAAGTGCAAGATGTTCCTATGGGCATACAATAATGCTTTAAATAATTCGAATGCAAGCACTATGCGTGTGGTGTTGATTTGGTTAAATATGCGGTATTGCTTGGGTATGGGCTATTTGATAGATCGAACATAATTTATAAGGGATACGTGGATAGCTTTGCTTCTTTTGTCAATAAAAACAACATCGAAGTTGTCATACTCTCCGGAGGGCATACAAATCCAAAAAGGCCCTTGGAATCCGAGGCAAGCACAATTTCAAAATACCTAGAAAACAAGCTAAGGCATAAGGCAAATGTACTGCTGGAGGAAAGGGCTTTGTCAACTGATCAAAATATAAAGTTTACCAAGCCATTGCTAAAATTGGCAAATAGCCATGTGACGGTTTTTTGCGATAACATAAGGCCACCAAAAGTTATGTGGTACATATTGCATTACTGGTTTGGGCTCAGCAAGGGCGAGATAGAAAATTATTTCTTGGATTATTCGCTCAAGTTCTATGCCAAACATTTTACTACGGAGCAAATAGGCAAAGAACTGGACAAGGGCTTGGCATATAAGAATGTTTTAGTAAGGCCTTATCGCATGCGCACAGACATAGACGGTGCGGTCAGCGGCCAAATCGCTTCCATTCTGGAAATAAACTCACTATACGACAAAAGGCTTTACTCAAAATTAATCAAGGCAGTAAAGATAAAGTTCGGAATCGAAAATAAATGAAACGGCGTTTTCTGAATGTGGAATTACGATGGTCAATCATCCCTGCACAAAATTCCATAAAAGAGAAATCGCCCGAGGCGGGAATCGGACCTGCAACCTACTGGTTAACAGCCAGTCGCTCTACCATTGAGCTACTCGGGCATAAGGATTAATCCTTGAAATTGGGCATAGGAGCCGCAAGGTTAATTATGCGCACATAAATATAAGAACTCTCCGAAAAGCTCTTCGCAGTGCTGATCCTGCCGCTTGAATAATCGTAAACGTAGAAGGATCCGTCGGGGTCTTCGGTTTCAGCATATACGAACACCTTCTTGTCGTCCGTTATTATTTCGAAAGAGCCGATATATGCCTTGCCCCCGTAGCGGAATTTGTACACCATGCCTATGCTGTCGCCGTTTATGTTGCCATTTATGACTGCATTGATTATGTCGCCATACCTCTTCGCCTTGACGTAGAGTATGTTTTCTGGCTTGGGGTCCTTGCTTTTGAAATTCTTGTTGTCGAGCTCTATTATCGGGATTCGGGATACCCCCAAGCTCGCATACGAGCCAAGCCTGTCTGTTATCTCGAAGCTTTCCAATCTATTTTCGTTTTTAGGGCTGTAAACCGCATAGCTTCCAGAAGCCTCTTCGGGAACGTAGTAAAGCATCCTGGTGTCGCCTATGAATTCTCCCAGCAGAAAAATGGAGCGCTTTCCTTCGATGTCCATGGCGTAAATGACCTTGACCTCCTGCCCCATTGTGTAGGCAAGCCTGCCTATGTCGAGCTTGTCCGAAAGCTGCAGCGGATTCACGTATATAAGCTTGGGTTCTTTCTTCTCTTTCTTTTCCAAAAAAACACCCTCAGAGCTTTGACAGCAGCCCTATGACGTACATTAGCACGTAGGAAGGCTCGTATATTATTGGGAATATTGGCGAGCCCTGCCCGATTGCGTAGTAGTCGTCAAGCAGGCTGGGCTTTATGTCGAGCTTTATGCCTACCGATTTCCTCACGAGCGGGCTCTCGAGCGAGCTAACGTTGACTATAGGGGCATACTGTCCCGGAGTCCTAGCAAAAATAGCGTATTTGAATGTCTCGCTGGTGTGGTGCAGGGCTATCACGGTCTCCGGCTGAAGCTGCACTCCCTGTATTCCGGAGACGTTTATCACGAACGGGCTGTCCGATACTCCGGTATTGTTTATGGTTACCGTAATGCTCTTAGGCTCGCCAGGGCTTCCATAAACCTTTTCAGGCGATACGCTCATCCCGAATACGTTTGGCGTTATGTTCACGTATGCAATGAAATCCAATGAGCCTATTTTCGAATAATTGCCTATGTTGACAGCGCTAAACGCGAGCTTATAAGTGCCGTTTACCGCTTCCGGAGAGGGTGTTATGTCTACCGTGAGCGTGGAGCGGTAAAGAGCAGAATTTTTTACGACCCAGCCCTCAGGATAGCCCGTAACTACGAGTTTGTTCCATCCCCTGCTGAAGACCGCTCCGGTTCCATTGGTCGTAAGGGCAGATATGGTTATTGAGAAAGTTTGCCCGGGCCCAGCCTTTCCAAGATAAATGCTTCCGTTGTTCGTTACGGTTGCGTTGTACGGTTCGGTAATGTTTACGTAGGTTCCTGCAGCGAAGCTCATGGACCCTAACACGAGCAGCGCGAAAAACCCCATGAAAGCAACGCTCCTTAACATGCAAACGCCAACGTGGTCAAGTATATTTCATTGTTACTGATGCAACCTTTATTAAAGTGTGCTGGGAAGGCAATCCGCTTGTCGTATAATTTATGAATATGTATCCAGTGAAACTGTTTCCAAGGGGCTGTGCGTCTATCGCTCCGTTGGTGGCGTAGCAATATGCGTTGAGGACGCCGTAGCCGTCGCTGTATATAACCACTCCGTTGGAAGTGAATGTCCCTGGAGGGTAGCTTCCACTGTCTCCGGAATATCCTAGTATGTTGATGTTGCCGGTTTCTGGCAGGTTTTCATCTGTTGAGTTTGAGTTCACCGCGCATGCCACTCCGGTCACATTTATGGTGCCGCCGGTAGCCTGCGACAGCTTTATCACCATCGCTCCTGTGGTGTTTATTCCGTAGGAATCGCACACGAACGAAGGCGAAGGAACGCAGTTCTCCGGTATTATAGTGGGATTGAATATGCCGCTCGTCATTACTATGTAAATTGCAGCAGATATTATTATGAAAGCAACGCCGTAGGATATTATGAAGTCAAGCGACATCTGCGCCCTTTTCTCCCCTCCCGATCTACCTGTTAGCTTCCGACGCATTTTTTCCCACCTGGAGCCTAACGCCATTCGAATCCCTTGTTATTATCACGTCAAGGTCTGAGCTGCCGAACAGCTTCTGCAGTTCTTCATAGGTATATGTGCCTATGTCCCCCTGGCCTTCTGTCTTGCTTTCCAGTATCTCGCTGCGCCTCTTTTTAAGGTCGTTCTTACCTATCTCGTTGTAGACAAGCGAAATCTTCGGCACTTCCTTTGATTCGAAAAGGCTATCTACGTTGAGGTCCATCTGTCTGTAGCCTTCATCCTGCAGTATGAAATTAAGCACCGCTCCGAATTCCGATTGTATGCCCGAAATGACATCGTTGACGTTCTGCTGCATTCCTGCAACCACGAACTGGTTGCTGTTCAGGAACCCTACAAAAACGCCGTTGCCCGAATTCTTTATTAGATCCTGAAGCAGCTGGGATATCAGCCTTAGTATCACTATGGCGGATTTTTCCCCGAAGCGCCTTGCGTATTCCCCGAAGTTGTCTATCTTTATTGTGCCTATTACATACTGCTCTCCCTCCTTCAGTGAATGCTCTATCTCGCGCGATATCCTGTCTTCGTCGGGAAGGTCTATCAGCGGGTCAAATCTCTTGCCCTTCTTCTTAAGGAAAAGGGTCACGAGATTCCTGAGCTCTATCGGGTCGAAAGGCTTCTTTATGTAATAGTCTGCTCCGTTCCTAAAGGCCGTGAACCTGTTGTTGGTAGGGTCCATCGCGCTTACCAATATGACCGTGGTGTCCTTTATGTCCTTGTCGCTCTTTATGATATTGCATATCTCCTGCCCGTCCATGTGGGGCAGCATAAGATCCAGTATGACCAGGTCCGGCCTCTTCTCCTTTACGACTCCTATCGCCTCTCCTCCGTCATATACCTGCATTATCTCAAATCCCTTGCCCAAGGAAAGGGCCATCAGCTTGTTTATGTTCTTGTCGTCCTCCACTATCAGCACTTTCCTGAGCTGCTTGTCTTCCTCAAGAATGTAATAGGTCATTATGCCTCCGTTGCTCCTGGACGCAATAGCCTTAGTGTTCTCAAGCTCCCTGAGCGAGGCATCCAGCTGCTCAAGCGAAATGCCCCTGCTGAAGGCGCTGTCCTTCAGCTCGCTGTAAGATATCTGCTGCTTGTCATTTATCAGAGAAAGAATCTCTTCGGAAAAGTCATGAAATTCATCCATAAAGGTCACCTGATAATAAATCAACAAAAAGTATCTTATATCTTGCCAATTGCCGTCATCACCGTCTCTCCGATTGCGAAAAATACCTCAAAGCAAGGATTAAAAGATTTGCCTTGCAATCTTTAATATGGCCTCCAGGAATACAAAGCATCATGCCCATCGCAAGACAAACGCAAAGGGCGTTGCGATATACGCTGTGATCGCGATAATCATAATAGCAGTAGCACTGTACGCATTGACGTACAAGGGCGTCCAGGACCTGGGCTCTGCCGGCAACGTGACAATAAGCGCCAATGGCACGGTATTCATACTCGGTGGCGTAGAATATGCCGCTTACATGGGCTCCGGCAGCACGCTTTACCTATCCAAGCAGCCCTCATTCGTAAATCCGCTAATGGCCGTATCGCTGAGCAAGGATACTACGATACATGCGAATTACATGTCCAAATATGCCGACATAGGCATAGAGCTGCTTTCGGTCAATGGCACCTCCGCGCGTGTTCGTTTCATAACGATAAGCCAGTCTGCCGCGGTATCCCCAGATTCGTCTCAGATAAGGATAGTATCAACCAACGTGAGCGCCACAACGACAAGCACCATATCTCCTTCAAAGAGTTCCAATTCCACAAAATCCGGATCAACCACAACTACCACAGTGGCTACGACCGTAACAACCACGGCATCGCAGTCAAACGGCTATTCAAAGGCGCTCTCGTCCCTGCAGGCGAGCAAATACTATTCACTTATGGAAAACTATTCCGAACTCTACCATAACACATCGCAGTGCACCCAGTCGCTTTACAACAAGACGTACGAAGCCAACAACTACGGGGTTCCTCCATCAGGCTCGAAGACATATGCAAACGTGAGCGCGTTCGTGCCATTCAACATGACGTATGCGCTCAACGACGTTTCGGGCCCCCTCTACAAGGTGACTTATACTACGATAAGCAAGAGCACGATAACTACGGGAACTGCCCTCTCGATGATGATAAACTCTTCCGACGATGTCATCAGCAACGTTACTTATTCTGGGATATTCGCAGACACTAACGAGAGCGCTTTGTACCGGGGCTATCTGAGCGCGGTGAGAGTAGGCGGTGCGTGCGGAATATACCTCCAGTGAATGCGTGTAATTGCGGCTATTCCTTCCTTCTGCGCTTTCCGTATGAGTTCTGGCTTATGGGTATTGTGAAATAGAACCTGCTGCCCTTCCCCTGCGTAGAGTCGAACTTTATGCGCCCCCTGTGAAGGTCGATTATCTCCTTTGTTATTGCAAGGCCAAGCCCGGTTCCGGTGCCGTCAGGCTTAACCAATCCTTTCTTCGAGGCCTGGTAAAATTTCTTGAATATCTTCCTCTTGTCCTCGTCGCTTATGCCTATGCCGGTGTCGATGACCTCGCACAATACGCTGCGCTTGCTGTACTTGGATATGTGCACTGATATCTTTCCGGTCTCTGTGAATTTTATCGAATTGCCTATGAGGTTCACGAAAACCTGTATGAGCCTGTTCGGGTCCGCGGTTATTGCCGGTACGTCGTAGTCTACGGCCCACGAGAATGCCAATCCCTTGTTTTTGGTCGATTCCTCCATTGCCTTTATGCTTGGGTTGTTCGACATCTCGGCAAGGTTGACCTCTTTGAGGTCTAGCTTTACCTTGTTGGCTTCCAGCTTTGCGGCATCCAGAACCTGCGTTATTATGAGCATTAGCCTGTCGGCCTCGTCGAGTATTGTGTCAATGTACTCCTTCTGGTCCGGGTTCAATGCCCCAAATTCACCCTCTTTGAGCAGTTTGGCAAACCCCTTTATGTTTGTCAGAGGGGTCTTCAGCTCGTGCGATATGTTGTATATGAATTGCGACTTGAGGTCGCTGGCCATCCTGAGGCTCTTCGCCTGGCCCTCGAACTTCCTGGCTGATTGCTCAAGGTCGTTAATCATGCGCTTGGTCTCCAGCTCCTTTACCATTATTGCGTAAAAATAGGAATCTCCGTCGAAGAACAGCCTCACCGAATGCGTAGCCGGAAGCAGCTCAGAATTGCCCTTCTTCAGGTTTACGTAGCTGCCGTCGACTTTGCCGCCGCTCTTGACGTATGCAAGGTCCCTGTCAAGGGTGTCCTCTTCGGAGTAGAGTGTCCTTATGTCCCTGCCCAGCAGCTGCTCCTTCTTGTAGCCGAGAAACTGCTCTATGGGCATGTTCGCGTCCGTTATGGTGCCGTTCTGGTCCACTACAAATGTTATGTCTGAAGTCACGCCTATGAAGTCCTTGAGGTTGTTGGAGAGTATCCTGACCGATTCCTCAAGCTCGGCGCTAAGCATTATGCACATGTATCCGAACGCGGTTTTAGATACAGACATGTATGCCTTCTCCTTGTAGCCCCCTATAGAAACGTCGGTATTTACCATTGCCCTTCCCTTAGATTTCAACGAAGCTTCGAGCGAAGCATAGTCCGATGCCGGAATCATGTCTTTGAGCCTTAGGCTTTTGATGTTCATGCTGTCTACGCTGTCCCACTTGCCAAGCCTGCCGAATCCTCCTATTACCTTGAAGTCCTGGTCGAGGCTTAGGGCTACTGCCTTGCCGGTTCCTGCTATGCTGTCGCTTATGCCGTTGACCAGCTCGTTATCGCTCACGTCGGCTAGCGACACGTAAACCGTTCCCTGGTTTATCCCTGAAGCATTAACCTCGAAAACGTGCTTCTTCCGATCTACGGGCACGAGCCTCCTTATCGGCACGTCGGGCTGCATCGCCCTGAGCTCCTTGAAATCCATTCCAAGGATTCTCTTCACGTCAACGCTTTCCGACTGGCTTATCCTGAAAAGGGCCATGGCCTTCTTGTTGGCTTTTATCACCTTGCCGGTCTGCGAAACAAGCATGTTGGCAGAGCCGCTGCTGAAAGCGGAGTCGAAATAAGCAGCTAGGTTTCTGCTTCTGGAGGCCTCTCCGGAATAGCTGACAGCCAAGCCTATGAATGCCGCGCCTATGGAAAGGCTGTTGAGCACCTCCTTGCTGAACCTGTTCTCCATCTTGGAAAGCAGCTCGAGCACGCCTATGACCCTACCTCCAACCATGAGCGGCAGTATGGCACAGCTGGAATAGCCCAGGTTCCTGTAGTTTATCAGCTGCGGGAACTCAGAATAATCGCTGAGCTGGTTGTCTATGTAAACCTTTTTGGTGTTGGCAACGTAGCCGTATATCCCACCGTTTTCTTCCCCAAAAGAATCCATCTTTTTCAAGCTGGCAGCGTCTACGCCAAAGACCTCCTTCACGCTTCTTGCGAAGCCCTCAACGGTGTCCTTTTCGCTGTACTGCGACATCGCTAACGGGAGCAGGTCGTACATGAACTTTTCAAGCACAATGTTCTCCGACATGTTTAAAATCGCCGTTTTATAATTGAATTGGGAAGTTATTTAATCCTGTTTTGAGATTGTGTAACGGTGCATGGCTTGCGCGGTTTGGATGGCGTGCATGCCAGCTCCACGCGGTCGGAAAGGGGAAGGGAGCTTTCGAGGCTTGAGAGGGCTTCGAGATATCTGGAAAGGGCCAGGCGCTCTCTCAGGGAAAAGAGGCCATACGAGGCAAGGGCCTTCTATGAGAAGGCACAGAGGCTTCTGCTCTCGCTGCTGCACAAGAATGGCATAAGGCGCGGCATAAGGATGTCCGACCTTTCGGAAGGCGAAGTACAAGAGATAAGGGATGAATACATAACACAGCTGATGGAAAGGGCGTGGAGAAGCATGGGCACGTGACTGGGTTCGGCAAACGCTATTATTCTTGCTAGTTAAAACACTCTGAGGCATTTTGCCGTATCGGTGGTTCATTGGAGTCAAAGGAAATTTTCAAGGGCGTATTTTCAATAGGCGGCAAGCTGGCAACGGAAAACATTGTCAGGGGGTCCAAGGCATACAGCGAGGAGCTAGTGGTTATTGGTGCTAAGGAGTACAGGCTGTGGAATCCATACAGGAGCAAGCTTTCCGCTGCAATAATGAACGGCATGAAGGAAATGCACATAGGGCCCGGCTCCAAGGTGCTTTATCTGGGCGCGGCAACCGGGACGACTGCCAGCCACGTCAGCGACATAGTCGGGGCCATGGGATCTGTCTACTGCATAGAGCTGTCCGATAGGAACATGCGCCAGCTCATCAAGGTCTGCGAGAAAAGAAAGAACATGCTGCCAATACTCGGAGATGCAAGCGACACCGCCAAATACAAAGATTACATATCTGAATGCGACGTGATATATCAGGATGTTTCTTCGCGGGACCAGTCAGGCATACTGCTTGAGAATTCAAAGTTCCTTAAGAAGGGCGGATTCGCCTACTTCATAATAAAATCGCAGAGCATAGACGTCGGGAAGAAACCATCGGAAGTCTTCGAATCAGAACTCAAAAAAGTGTCTGATGTTTACGACATTGTGGAAAAGGTAAGCATAGAGCCTTACGACGAGCTGCATATGTTTGCCGTATTGCGCAAAAGATAAATAACCTCTTTGACAATTACACAAATGTCGGTTGCGGTGATGGTTTTGAACGTTAAGAACGCTGCTTCGGTGGCATCATATGCTGCATCTTCAGGCATGCTTATCAGGTGCCCGTACTGCGGCTCGAAGACGATATCGCTTTCTGACCACTGCGTCTGCTCGTGGTGCGAAGCCCTGATACACAAGAAAATGTCCGAAACGAGCAGCGAGGCATTGTCGCAGGCGGTTTCTGCTATAGGCCAAAATTACTCATCCAAGAACTACAATGCGGCAGTGTCATCCTGCGACACAGCATACGCCGCATCAAAGAGCGCCTGGTTCCTATACCTGAAGGGAATAATACTGCTTAGCGCATCAAACAACGAGACTTCGCTCATAAGCTATGACAAGCCGGGCTTCATGGAGGATAATTCAGTGCACAGGGCAGCCGCGTCAAAACTCTACGCGGATTCCCGGCTCTCGCTCTACAAGGCCATAAGCGAGGCAGGCAAGGGTTCTGCAGAGTCAAAGGCGCTTGATACGACGTTTCTGCAATTCATGGCGAGCGTCAAGCTCAAGGATAAGACCGGGGCAAAGCACTATTTAAACGAGCTTTCGGAGCTGGGCAACGAGCTGGCTTCAAGCTATGCGAAGATGCTGCTGTTCAGCCTCAACGGGCTATACGCTGAATCGCTCGTGCATGCCGAATCCCTGCTCACGAAGAAAAGTTTCTCTGTGGGCGCGCTGTACTACGCATCGCTTGCGCTTTTCAAGCTCCGCAAAATACCGGATGCAAAGGCGCTAGTCGGAGAAGCGATAAAATACATAGGTACGCCTTCAGCCTTGGCACTGCATGACGACATAATGAGCTTCGGCAAGATATGAAGCCTTTATTTTGTCATGAATATTAGGTGCATAGGATCCTTGCCGTCGATTGTCGCGAACCCGAACCTCTCGAGCTGCACAACTTCTCCCTTATCAAGCTTCGAAGCGTAAGGCTCTATCCTTCCGGTTATCTCCTTCATGCTTTCCGGGTCGAATTCGCCATCTGGGTTTGCAGGGTTTCCAGGTATTATTACCGTAGCATCCTGTGAATCCTCGGGTATCCACTGTATGGTGTTGACGTAACCCTTAGCTCCTGCGACGCGCTCTGCATAATAAACTCCATCCTTTTTCTCAAGCCTCACTACTCCTATCCCCTTGAGTCTCACTTCCTTTTCCGAATAGTTCTCAGCGTCCTCGCTGTTTACTATAACGTGGCTGCCCTTTATGTAATAGTCCCTGCTTCCAAGGCTGGCATTGCTTGGGTGCAGCGGTATGCTTACGCTTCCTATGCTGCCGTCCCTGAAATTCAGCTCGACTGGTTCTGTGACGAAGAACAGCCTTTTTGCCTTCTCGTCGACAAGCTTCTTGTTTTCGTCCAGGAGCATCGACAGCCTCATCGTGCTGTCTACCTTGCTCATGCCCTGCCTGAGGACGAATTCCCTTATTGCGGCCGGCACTATGCCGCGCCTCCTCAATGCGGATATGGTTACCAGTCTCGGGTCATCGAACCCTGTTATCAGGCCCTTGCTTATCCATTCGACCAGTTTTCTCTTTGAAGTCACATTGCCCTCTATATTGAACCTTGATTCGAGGTGGAGTCTTGGCGTGCGTAGCCCAAGGGCCTTAAGCACCATCCTGTAAAGCTCGTCCCCCAGCTCGTATTCCTTGCTCCTTATGACGTCCGTGACCCCGTTCAGGGAATCGTTTATCGGGGTATTGAAGGAATAGGTGGGCCACAGTACGTACTTGTCACCCTGTCTGTAGTGCTTTTCCCTGACTATCCTGAATATGTTTGGGTCCCTGAGAGTGGTGTTGTCCGCTCCCATGTCTCCCCTAAATCTTATGACCACATCGTCTTTCGTGTAGCTGTTGGACAATATGCCTTCGAATATCTCAAGGCTTTCGCCGGCAGGCCTATCCCTGTGCACACAGGCTTTGCCCTCGAATCTAAGCCTCTTTATCTCTTCGGCGCTGCACGAGCACGCATACGCGTTTCCCTCCCTTATAAGCTTCCTGCAAAGCTCGTAGGTCTTAGGCACGCTGTCGCTGGCGTAGTACTCCTTGTCGAATTCCACGCCCAGCCATTCGAGGTCCTTCTTTATTGCGTCCACATATTCCTGCTTCTCCTTTTTAGGGTTTGTATCGTCGAAATACAGGAAGAGCTTCCCCCTGTATATGTCCCTGAAGGCCGCTTCAAGAAACAGCGGCTTTGCGTGGCCTATGTGCATGTAGCCGTTGGGCTCCGGAGGAAACCTGGTGGCGAAATCGCCTTCGGCAGCCCCTTCTAATACCATTCTTGGCTTCGCGCTCTTCTCCTTTTTCTCCTTGTCGGCGCTTTCAAATTCCGCAGAATAAGCCCCATAGCTTTTTTCAAGCTCATCCTTGCCCATTAAATTTACTTCTTTGACAACACGCTCTATCTCTTCTCTGAGATGGGGTATTGCCATGCCATCTTTCTTTGCCGCGGCTATGGTCTTGTTCAATACTATCGACGGGTCAGCCTTTCCGTAATCCATAGCATTCTTTAGCGCGTGCTTCCTTATGAGCTCACGCAGTTCATCGCTTGCCAAATCAAACCACCGGTGGATCCGAGCTCAGCCCAGCACCGTTACGTCGGTCTGGTTGGGCACGAACTGGCCCTTCGAGCTTATCAGTGCTAGTATGTGGACGCTCACGTTGCTGCCAAGCTCAGGCAGCGGGCTTATCTTAACTGCGTACTCTGAAGTCGGAGCATTTAGCGTGAAGCCCTGCGTGCCATCATACATCCTGACGGTTTTGGGCAGCCTTATGTAAACGGTGCCTCCTACTGTGGCATTGCTGCCGAACCTGCTGTAAAGGCCCTCCTGAAGCTCGAAGGAGTTGAAGCTCCCGTTGAGCAGCACAGAGAACTGGTTGCCGCTTGGTGAATAGGTTATTATGGCCCCTTTGTTCTCCAGGCTGTTTAGGTAGTTCGTCACTGCCAGCTCGCTTGAGTTGTATGAAGAGCCCGATATGGTTATTGTGGGGGAATCCGTATAGTTTGCCACTACTGCGTTGGCCGTGCCTGTCATTGGAACGGCGCCGCTGTAGTTGTAAGCCACGGTCGTAGTCGTGCTGCTGTTGCTGTTGTTGCTAGACGCCGCATATGAAGTTATGAACATTATAGCCACTACCAGCGAACCAAGGAAAAGTATCGTGTTCTTGGCCTCCAATTTTCTCTTCTGCTCTCCCATGAAATAGACCCTTTTGTGCAAGCCTTTAGGTAGACTTGCGTTGTTATAATATTAAGTATTATCCTTGAAAGCTTTTTATAGTTATTCGGCATAAATTACTCTGCTAGGTGTAAATATGGCATTCAACGATGGTGATTTCCTAGAGATAGAGTATACGGCACGCAACGACTCTGACAACAGCGTGCTCGCTACAACAGACGAAAAGATAGCGAAGGAAAACGACGTATACAACAAGGACATAAAATACGGCCCCGCCCTGGTGATCCTCGGCTCTAACGCGGTTGTTAAGGGCCTGGAGCGAGAGCTCAAGGGCATGGAGCTGAACAAGGAAAAGTCGTTTGTATTGGAGCCGGCAGATGCTTTCGGAGATAGGAACGCTGACCTGGTAAAGGTCATGCCTCTTTCGCAGTTCAAGGTCCAGAACATAAATCCGTATCCGGGCATGAGGCTAAACATGGACAACGTTGCCGTGACCGTGGTAAGCGTTGGATCGGGAAGGGTAGTGGTTGACGCAAACCACCCGGATGCCGGAAAGAAGATTAAATACGAAGTCAAGGTAGTCAAGAAGGTGGATTCGGACGAAGAAAAGGTCAGGGCCCTTTCCAAAACGTACGAAGTAGAACCTTCGAAGATAGACATCAGGAAGGACGAGATAGAGATATTCTATTCAGACGAAGTCAAGAAGAACGCCGATTATTTCGTCAACAGGGCTAGCCTCGTGGCTTCCATATTGGCTTACATGAAGAGCCTGCAGAAGGTGTACATAAAGGAGGAATACGCAAGGCATTCTGAAGAGGAGCACGTACACAGCCATGAAGAGGATAAAGAAGAAGAGAGCGGCAAGCAATAAACCTGCCCGCCCTTAAAAATTCAATCCTTTATGTTCAGTGCGAATACGCTGTTGACCTTTATGTCCAGCTTCTTTGCAATCTCGGACATGTCGGCGTTTAGCACTATGAGATAGCCGCTCCACCTCCTTGTGAGGTTCGAGCTCCCGCACAGCGGGCATTTGTCTCCGTGGCTTATTATGAGCCTGCAATTGCTGCATACCATTTCTTCCATTCCAATCCCTCAATTCTTGGCTTTCGCCTTCTTCTGTCCCTTCTCCTTGTTCTGCATTGCCGAGCTGTACCATTCTGGCTTTCCAAGCCCGTCCGATTTCATGGTAAGCGCTATCTTAGAATCCTTCACTGAATTCTTCATGCTGACAGTTGAGATCTTTGCATAGACCACGTCGCCCTTCTTTAGGTTCCTTCCGCTCCTCTTGGAAACGAACGCAGGTATCTTCTTGTCCAGGGATATAAATTCATCAGTTATCTGCGAAACGTGTACAAGCCCTTCCATTGGTCCTATGCGCACGAACGCTCCGAAGTCTATGAGCTCCGAGACCTCGCCCACCACTACCTCGTCCACTTTTGGCATGTATGTGAGTATGTCGAAAGTAACCTCATGATGCGTTGCAGGATCTCCCGGGTAAATCATTCCGTCGCTTATGTCCCTGACGTTGTAAACTGCTATGATGACGCCAAGATCCTTGTCTATGGTGCCCTCATACTTGTTCCTGAGGACTTCGACAGCCACATCTTCTATATCATCGTCAAAGTATTCGGGGGCCATTTTGAACGTGTCTTTTATCGAATAATTATAGTACATTATTTCACCATCTACTTGAGTATTCCATTCCTCGAAAGCTTGAAGACCGCTATATTTTTGAAGCGCAGCCTATTAAAGAGCTCCGTATCGTTCGTAATAACGCAATAAATGTCGCTTTCTCCCGCCCTTGAGAGTATCCAGCGGTCAACGTTTCCTTTATTCTTATCTACTTCAACATTTTTAAGTTTTAGTATTTCAAGGCAGGACCTGGCCGTAGCTGCTCTTTTGCCCTTTCCGCTTCCTATGCCTGTGAGCTCCTTTATAACTCCTTCGGATATCAATATCCCCTTTCCCGGGTATTTCAGCTCTACAGTGTCAATTGCGCTTTTCCTGGATTCCATTGCGAACAGCATGGAGCTTGTGTCTACTATCACATACATGTTGGATACCACTTATTTGTTGTCTGACAAGCATTTTTAAACATATCCAACTATATTATATAAACAAATACACGTGTAAAATACGTGTAAGAAGGGTGCGAAAATGGGAAATTGGTCTAAACTGGCTCCATACTGGTTCCTACTGTTTACGATAGGATTCGGATGGTTCATACTGTCTCCGTTGGTTCCCATATTGGGCAAAGTTTTTGGAGTAAACCTGACGTCAATAATACTTCTAATATCCGCATACGGGTATACGATGGTGGTGCTAGGCCTGCTGGCTGGATACATATCGGCAAAATTCACGGTTAAAGCCGCATTGTATTCCGCAGCGATAATATCGGTCATAGGGCTGATAGGCAGGGCCATATCCCCGAACTACATTTCGTTCCTGATAACCGGGATAATCGCGGCAATAGCATACCCGCTTGCAATGGCTCCAGTAGGCACGGTTGCGGATTCCATGTTCAAGGACAAATCCCACACTGTAATAGGAATAAGCGTTGGCCTGCTGTTCCTCGGTATGGCTTTCGGCGCATTCCTCGGTCCTGGTATATTCACGGATTTTGGCCTGTCGGGCGCGTTGTGGACTACAGTAGTGCTGGCCATAATAGCCGCGATATGGATAGGATTCGGGATAAAGGGGTATCCTACGTTCTACAAGGGCAAATCGCTTAAGGGCTCGTTCAAGCTCGGAATGATAAAGAACTGGTACGTTGGCCTTTCGATATCTGCAGTATCAGTAATGTTTGGAGGGGTAGCATCGACGGTGCTTATCCTTCACAAGTTCAGCGTGCTAAGCGCGCTGTCATATGGGGGGCTCATGGGCGGTCTTGCATTCCTAGGTTCGGCTCTCGGCGCAATAATACTGCCGCCGCTGTTCGAGAAATACAAGCAGTTCAGGCTCGGCCTGGTGTTCACCGGCGTGCTGATGTTCCTGGCAACCATTCTAATGGTGCTTGGGCTTTCGTACACAAGCGCTATAGCCGCGATAGCAGCTGGATTCTTCCTGTTCGGCTTCTTCGGAAACGCATATTGGTCGATGGCAATGACTTCGACTACGAACTACGTATCCGATCCTGCGCAGGCTGGATTTGCGACATCGATGTACAGCGTCTTTACTAACCTCGGCGTGGCTTTCGTCCCTGTGATACTTGGGGGATACTTCGGCAGCTTCTCTACGATAGCTATAGGTGTGACTGCAGTCCTGATACTGGAGTTCATATCCATGGTCCTGTCACCTGTGCTGCTGGCCCGAAAGGTTGCAGCAAAGGTAAGCTCCGTTGCACGGGGCAGAAAGAGAAAAAGCTGACTGCATGCAAAATGGCGCAGCGAGTGCGCCCTTTCTTTTTATTTTTTATATTTGAAGCCCTTACCATAAGGCTTATCTCTTCGGGCACCTCTGCGTAAGGATCAAATAACTTAAAGCATCGCGCCGTTTTTCTTGAGCAGGTCCTGCAGCTCCTTTACGGGGACATCCTTGGCCTTGAGCTCCTTGTCTATCGCTATCTTTGCCGCAGACGCAGCCGCCTGCCCCATGGCCATTGCCGTGCCAGTTACCCTGGCGCTCGCCTGAGCATAGAACTCAGCGCTGAGGCATCTGCCTATGGCGAAGAGATTGTCTATGTCCTTTACCACTATCGAGCGATACGGAACGTCATAGAAAGAGCCGTCGCCTCCCTTCAAGTGCGTATAGAGTACCCCCTTGCTCGGATCGTGGACCTCTATCGGGTGTCCGCATCTTGCTATCGCATCTTCAAACCTGGCATTGTTCAGAACGTCGTCCATCTTAAGGACGTACTCCCCCACTGCCCTTCTCGTTTCCCTTAAGCCTATTGAAGGTGCGGAATCGATAAGGTATGCATCTTCGAATCCGCTAACCTCCTCCGTGAAAAATTCGATCGAAGAAAGAACCTGCTTTCTCGCGTCTTCTATGGCTTTCGCCATCTGGTTGCCGTCTGTGAAATCACCTATGTCTACATGCGTTGCGTTGCAGACAAATTCGCCTTCCTTGCTGGTATTAAACATAAACTCGGCGTTGGCATGAGGAAGGTAAAGCCCGTACTTCTCCTTTGCTACTTTTACTAAGCTAGGAAGAACCCTAAAGCGCTCGAGCCTTCCTTTCTCGTTCACCGTTACTGATACTAAATCAGGATGTTCTATGGAGAACAATATCACTCTCTCTTCATTTATGCGTTCTATTCTAAATGGGAGTGTTGCTTCCTGATGAGTTCCAGAGTTTTCCATTCCTGACCTGGTCTTTGCCCCGGAATAAAAAGCCATGTCTGCGTCTCCTGTCGAATCAATAAAAAACTTTCCCTTGACTTCAATATTGTTCTTTCCCGATACGTATATTGAGGATATGCGGTTTACGGCCTTCTTGGCACCTTTGACAAGGCTTCCGTAATATACCGTTATGCCCTTCTTTTCCGCAAGCAGGTCAAGCGTAATCTTCATTTCATCAGGCCTGAAGGGTACAAAATTTCCTGCTTGTCCTTTAGTTCCGCCGTTTTTCTTGAGCTCTTCTACGACTTCGTCTGCTATTCCCCCAACTATCTTGCTTTTTCCGTCATACGTGTACATGCCGAGAACTGAAAGGACATAGCCGTTAGTCCAGTTGCCGCCGAGCATGAAGTGCCTTTCTATTATCGCGGTCTTAAGCCCTAGGTTTGCAGCGCTCAATGCCGCACCAATCCCGGCAGGCCCGCCCCCGCATACTACAACGTCATAATCCTCCATCGTTACACCAATCAATCTTTTGCATGAAAAAAGCTAAATTACAGAATAAAAGATACCTTTATTTAAGTCCCTTGCGAATAAATAATCGGGATTGAAATGGGATTGCAGGACGAAGCAGACAAGGTGGCTTACGAAATACTTTCGAAATACCACGTGATAGCGGTTGTGGGGTGCTCGCGAAACGAGGGAAAGCCGAGCCACGACGTTCCGGAATACATGCAGTCCGCAGGATACAAAATCATACCGGTAAACCCAAGTGCAGACATCATACTCGGCGAGAAGGCGTACAAAAGCCTGCTGGACATAAAGCTTCCAGTGGACGTGGTCGACGTATTCAGGCCTTCCCCAGAAACCGTAGAGATAGCAAAGCAGGCGGTGCAGATAAAGGCGAAGGCGCTGTGGCTCCAGGAGGGCATATTCAACGACGAGGCGAAAAAGATAGCTGAGGACAACGGCCTGCTTTTCATAATGAACAGGTGCATGATGAAGGAGCACTACAAGCTTTTCTAAATGCTCATTTTGCCTTCTTTATCTGTTCTACGCGCTTGTTGAGCATCTTGAAGAGCACGACTCCGTTGTTGTGGTCCTTGTCGCTTGCAGCATAGAGCAGAGTTATCGGATCCGTGCTCAGGGCTATGTCAACGAGCTTCTCGAAAGCAGGGTTCTTCTTCAGCTCCTGCTCGTACCTCCTGCGGAACTCAGGCCATTTGTCGTTCTCGTGCGCAAACCACTTCCTCAGGTCGTCGCTCGGCCCTACCTCCTTGAGCCACAGGTCTATGTTGGAAGTGCTGCGCCTGACCCCTCTGGGCCAAAGCTTGTCTATCAATATGCGCGTGCCGTCCCTGATGTCGACCTTGTCGTAAACGCGCTTTAGGTATATCATCTAGATAAGAATACAAATACATATTTTTAAATCTTATTCCTTTTTTGATATATAAACTTTTCATACGTGCCCATAAGCGTACAGGAGTGGATTGTGCGAATACCTCGTCATATAGCCGTTGGCATTACGAAAGATTTAAAAGAACTAACATAGAATAGCTATCGAAAGGCGATTAGAGCTATTGATAGGTGACTAAATGGGTTTCTTCGACAAAATGGGTAAGAATCTTGGTGCTTCAAAGGAACTGGACATAGAGGAGTATATGAACTCCGAAGAAATGGCAGACGTGGACGTTATGAACGAGCCAGCGGATTTCTATGTAAAGCCTGCGATACTCAAGGAAGAGGCGGACATAGCGAATATAGAGGCCGAGCTGGACAAGAGGAACATAATAATAGCCGACATCTCCGAGCTAATGAAGAGGGAGAACACGCGCAAGGATCTAATATCAAAGCTTAAGGAGTACACGTCAAAGATAAACGGCGACATAGGCCTTCTTTCTGCTGACAAGATAATGATAACTCCTGCAAAGGTAAAGATAATAAAGACGAAGAAGCAGCCTCCGAAGTGAGCCTGCTCTTTCTATCTTTTCCTGTTTCTGTTTCTTTTTATTCCGAATGCAACGAGCAGCGTGGCTATTTCGCTCTTCGTCGGCCCGGAACGCTCGACAATGTGCCTGAAGGCGCGCTTAACCATCTCCTTCTTCCTTATTCCGCTGTTGGATTCGACGAACCTGTTGAAAAGCCCGAGCAGCATTTCAATCTCGTCGTTGCCGGCATAAACGTTTCCGAAATTCTCAGCGGCAGCCTTGCTTACGTTGCCCTTGAGCGCGTAGAGCAATATCGCCAGGGCGTGGGATATGTTGAGCGTGGGATAGGAATCGCTGGCTCCTATATAAACTACGGCGTCGCAGCCCGACATCTCCTCGCTTGTGAGCCCTGTTGTGTCCCTGCCTATTATTAGTGCAATCCTGCCCATTTTTCCAGAGCCAAATCTGCTGACGAAATTTGAAAGCTCGTAAATGTTGCTCATGCCGGAATAGGCTTTCTGCCATATGGCAGTAGTGCCGACTATTGAAAAGCCCCTGGTGGCTTCGCCTATGCTCTTGCATATCCTTGCGTTCTCAACCAGGGAATGCGCGTGCTTGGAATACTTTATGGCGTTCTTTCCGTTGTACCTGCATTTGGGGTTGACTATCCAAAGCCTGTTGACGCCGAAGTTCTTTGCTATCCTGGCCATGTAGCCTATGTTTATCTGGTAGTGCGGTTCAACTATTACAAGCCTGAACTGCATAATGTACACCAATCATATCAAAGCAGAAGCGCAAGTATGCCTAGCACGTTCACCAGTATGTGCGGTATTATCGTGGAATACAGCGACCTGGTGCGCTTGAAAGCATAACCTGCTATCAATCCGAATACGAACGCCGCTATGAATTCCGATATGGAGGCATAGCTCAGGAAATGAAGTATGCCGAATATCAGCGCGCTCAGTATTATGCCTATGCGCGGGACCAGAAAGCCCCTGAAGAGTATCTCTTCGTCTATCGGTGCCACTATGACCGCGAAGGCGAAGAAATACGCCGGAAGACCGCCCAATAGCTGGCTTACGTTGGTCGGCAACGGTATGTGCGTGATTTCCTGGAACGCGCCTATGCCGAACTCGAGCAGCAGTATGGCTAGGAATACGGTTATCCCGTAGGCCAGCGCCCTCCTGTTAATCGCCCTTCTGGATAGCCCAAGCTCTATTATTATCTGCTTGAGGTTCTTTCCCTTGGCCATCATGTATGCGAACACTACCAACGGGAAAAAGAGCGACAGACCTATGCTGGAATCGGCATTTGCAGCGTTTATCCCGATTATGCCCTCGGCATACAAGTACGGGAAAAAGAATATCGAGACTATCGAACCGATCAAAAGTATGTAGAATGCGTACCTTATTGAAGCCCTTTCAGCCATTTCCTTTTTTACTGCCTTCCTTGCTGCGGATTTTGACCTTATCGTATTTCCCGGCTTTGCCTTCGCATTTTTCCGCTTAGCGCTGGAGGCCATCAAGCACCGCTCTTTTTCTGGCTCTTGAATTCGGTATAGCCGCATTTGCCGCATGAATACCTGTCAGCATGCTCGGCCATCCTCGACCCGCACTTGGGGCACATCTTGCCTGGCTTGTAAGCCTTGGCCTGCTTTTTCTTTCCAGCTTCCTTCCCTTTTTTTTCAGCCATTCAAAACACCATCACTCCTTCTTTTCGCCTTCCTCGGCTTTCTGTCCCTTGCTCTCCGCCTTGGCCCTCCTGTCAAGCTTGTGCTTCTGCTCGTTCTGTGTCATTGCCTCAGCAGTCTCGTAAGATACGGCCGTGCCGTTGCACATCCTCTCTCCGAAAGCCTGATAAAGCTCCTTTATCAGAGTGGCGTCAGGGCTGACGTTCAGCTTCTTGCAGAGCTCCTTCTTAACCTGTGCCGCTGAAGGCGTCTTCTCCTCTCCCACAACCAAGAAGCTTATCTCGCGCCTCTTGAAAAGCTTGTTTTCCTTGTCGTTAGATATTTTAATTTCCATAAAAATCACTCGTTGCTGCCCAGTATCCTTGAAATGGCCCTCTTCCCCATGGCCTCAAGGACTTCCACCATTGTTCCCGATTCGAGCTTTCCCCTGAGCTCTTCTGGCACCGGAAGGTCGAAAACCTCGTACGTTTCCGGATCCATGAGCTGTGCCGTGGTATCAGTTGCGGACACTACCTGCGACTTCTTCTTCTTTATCACAGGCACTTCTGTATCCCCGTCGCTCGGCTTGAGGAGCGTCTTCTTCTGCCCGTCAAATATGCCTATGGCCGTGATGCGCATCTTGGCGGACCCGTGCTTTCCGGGAGAGCTCGTCTCTATGTCGACCACCTTGCACGGTATGTCGTCTATCACTATGAATCTTCCTACCTTAATCTCCTTCATCGAAGCTCTGAGTATCTCTCCTTCAGTCATCAAAATTACCAATAGCAGTTGTACATAGGATTAGTATACAAAAGTTATATAAACATTAGATAACGCTGGGCCTCAGCAAAGAAAAAATGCAAAGGACGGGCGCATGCGCGCCCAAAACAAATCAATAAATCCTGTCAACTCCCAAAAGGAAATCGTTGTTGTAATCAGTGTTTACGCTTTTCGGAATGCTGCCATTCAGATTCGGCGTAACGCCTGTTACTATTGACATGACCCTTATCTGGTCGTTCATCTCAGGGCTTAGCCTCGATCCGAATATCACGTTGGCCTTCGCGTCCATTCCTTCGGTCACTCCGCGTCCGATTCTTGTTGCTTCGTCAATCGTCATGGAAGTGCCTCCAGTCACGTGAATCATCGCGTTCTTGCCGTTTGTTATGTCTACGTTCAGCAATGGGTGCGACAGCGTTGACTTTATGGCCTTTTGCACTCTGTCGGTTCCGTTTCCGAATCCGAGGTTTATAACCGCAGTGCCTCCGTCCCTGAGCACCGCCCTTAGGTCGGCGAAGTCTATGTTTATCAGGCTCGGCAGTGTTATGACATCGGTTATGCCCTTGACCGCATTGTAGGCTATGTTGTCTACGAGCTCGAAGGATTTCTCTACCGGAAGGTTCGGCGCATAGCTCAAAAGCCTGTCGTTTTCCACTATTATGGTGGTGTCGGCATTCTTCCTGAGCTGCTCCAGCGACCAGTCTGCCTTTGCCTTTCTGCTCCTCTCAAGTGAGAATGGCCAGGTGACGAAGCCTATTACCAGTGCGCCCTCCTCCTTTGCGAGTTTCGCAATGACCGGTGCAGAGCCTCCTCCTGTTCCTCCTCCCATTCCGGCTGACACGAATACCATGTCGTAGCCCTTTATCGCTTCAAGGATCTCCCCCTGGCTGGCTTCGGCTGACTTCATTCCAATCTCAGGAAATCCTCCTGCCCCAAGGCCTCTTGTTATCTCCTTGCCTATAAGCAGCTTCTTGTCCGCCTTTATCATGTTGAGGTGCTTTGCGTCAGTGTTGATGGCTATTGTTGCGGCGCTCTTCAATCCGTTGTTGTAGAGCCTGTTGACAAGGTTGCTCCCCTGTCCTCCTGCTCCTACTACTGCTATCTTGGCCCTGAAAAGGTCCTCATCGTCCATGTCAAAGTTGTTCATTTGCCCACCAATTAGCCTATCATTTCGAGGTCGGAGTACGAGCTCTGCCTCTTCTCTTCAAGCTTTCCGACTATGCTGCTGCCCCTTACGCCAGTGACTATGGCCACTATCTCTATCTGGTCGTCATAACCTGGTATGAGCCTCGCGCCCCATTTTATGTTGGCTTTCGGGTCCATCCTGTCGGTTATGATTTCTCCGGCCTTTATTGCATCGCCTATTGTCAGCGATGCGCCTCCGGATATGTGTATAAGGGCCCCCTTCGCGTTCTCGAAGTCTACATCAAGAAGCTTGTTCTTCAGCACTGATTCTGCTGCTATGTTGACCTTGTCAGTGCCCTTTCCGCTTCCTACTGCTATGAAGCCAACCTGCCCGTTGCCCATTATCGACCTCACGTCAGCGAAGTCTATGTTTATCAGGCTCGGCTGCGTTATGGTCCATACGAGCCCTCCTATAGCCTTCGCAAGAACTTCGTCCGCAAGGGCGAAGGCCTCGTTCATCGGAAGGTTAGGCACGAGCTTGACCAGCCTGTTGTTGTCTATTATTATAACGCTGTCGCAGTACTTCCTAAGCTCCTGTATCCCCTCTTCGGCCTTCACCTTTCTTATTCCTTCAAGGTCAAACGGATAAGTTACCATGGATACGACTATGGCGCCCTGCTCCTTTGCAATCTGTGCTGCAACTCTTATTGAGCCTGTTCCGGTTCCTCCTCCCATTCCTGCGCACAGGAATGCAAGCTGCGCACCTTCAAAAGCTTTTTCTATCAAGGGCCTGTCCACTTCAGCTGCTTTTGCGCCGAGAAGCGGATCTCCTCCTGCGCCCAAACCTCTTGTAAGGGTTTTTCCTATCAGTATCTTGTTAATTCTGTCGTCGATTATCTTGAAATGTTGGTAGTCCGTGTTGAAAGCTATGAATTCGGTTCCCTTAACTCCAGCTTTCACCAGCCTGTTCACTATGTTGTTTCCGCCTCCTCCAAATCCTGCCGTTATTATTTTTATTTGGGAAGACCCCATCTCCTGTGTTTCGCTCGTCGAAGCGTTTCCACCCAGTATGTTGTTAACGAAGTCGCTCATTCCGATCGCCTTTTTTTGGTCGAAAAAATTTCTCTGATAAGCTTTAAAAGCCTTTTGTTAGGCAAAATATTAATTGTAGTCCAGAATTATGTACTCTTCTAAATGCCTATATAAAAGTAAAATAAAGATATATAGGTAAAAACAGAGATACTATTAAACAAACAAAGGTATCGATGTAAACGAATTTTTGCTTAGCAATCAGTTTATGGAATCGGTATAGTTGCTTGCACTAACCACAGACGTAGCAAGTATTGTGCCGTTGGTTCCCATTGCGGCATACAGCACGTTGGCAGTATCGGTGGCGTTGTATTTTATGATCCACGCATCTGTGGAATTTATGCCTATCGAGTAAAGGAACGAGTTTCCGGTCTTGTAATAGCTCGCGTATGCGCTGGTGTTGTTGTAGCCGTGTTCCCCGACATAATTTAATATCGACGTGTTCCCTGATTCGTATGCCCTCGTGATTGCTATGTATGGTTGTGATATCACGTAGTCTGGCGCATAGCCGAAGCCGTATACCTTGCAATCTGAAGCGTAAAGCACCTCGTCGCTAGGTACAAGAGTAACTGCAGGGTAATCGAACCCTTCGGTCATGACTTCAGGACACGGCCTGGTTGAATTGTAAACGACGTTGAGAACGACGTTCCAGCTGTCTGCCGTGAGGTTTGACTTAGATATGCTTATGACGCTGAACACCGCATTAGGGTATTCCTGCTGTATATCCTTCAGAACCAGCGCCTCGGCCTGCGCAGAAGTCAGGGGCTTGGATACCGGGTGATAGAGGACTAGCAGGGCTCCGAATATGACGCCGAAAACGAATATTACCGCTATCGTTGCGATCGCGATTTTGACGAAAAGATCCATGATTATGTATTCTAGGACAAATTTTATATAATGTGCATTTTGCGGCCCTGGATGCTATTGCTGCTTCAGAGAGAGGAAAAGCAGCACCGCCTTGGCTATGAGCAGCTTGTTCTTCGCCTGCTCCCAGACTATGCTCCTGGGTCCGTCTATGACCTCGGCAGTTATCTCTTCGCCGCGGTGCGCCGGAAGACAGTGCATCACAAGCGCTTCTGGGTCTGCGTACTCAAGCAGCTTCGAATTCACCTGGTAATCCTTGAACATCTCGCGCCTCTTGTCGGCTTCGCCTTCCTGACCCATGCTCACAAAGGTGTCGGTATACACTATGTTGGCCCCGTCCAGTCCCTCTTTGAGGCCGTCATAGACGTAGATAAGTCCGTGCTCCCTCGCCTTGTTGAAATAAGCGTTGTTCGGCATGTAATCCTTCGGGCCAACAAGCGATATCCTGCTGTTTAGCTTTGTTGCTGCGAGCATGAGGGAATTTGCCGTGTTGGTTGCTATGTCGCCTACAAATGCAATGCTTATGTCCTTGAAGTTCTTTATGTGCGAGTTCATGGTATACATGTCAACCAAGGCCTGAGTGGGGTGCTCGAGGTCAGTGAGCGCGTTTATCACAGGCACCGAGGAGTTTTCCGCCATTTCGACGATGTCGTCGTGCTTGTAAAGCCTTGCCGCTATGAAATCGCAATAGCTGCTCAGCATCTTTCCTATGTCTGAGTAGCTTTCGCCCCTGCTCCTCTGGGTCGTCGCGGCGTCTATGTATATGCCCTTGCCTCCGAGCTGGGACATGCCAGCTTCAAACGAAGTCCTGGTCCTGGTAGAAGGCTTTTCAAAAAAAAGCGCCATGGTGGAGTTTTCGCGCAGCGAAGCCTGCTCCTTGTTCTCCTTGAGGTTGTCGGCTATGTCAAATATCTTCAGCATGTCTTCCTTGGAAAGGTCGTTGATGCTGAGTATATTCATATGCACTACCCGAAAATGGATCCGAATCCGGCGTTAGCACGGTCCTCCTCGTCATGTATTGCACTTATTACTTTCTGCGAGGTTTCGTCGTCAGCCTTGGCGAAGCTTTCGTATTCCTCCTTGAGCCTGTCTTCGGCGTTTTTCAGGAATTCGTCATTTGCTTTCAGGTACAAATAGCATTTGTTTGGTTCAAGGCCAAGCGATGCGCCCTCCCTCAGACTGTATTCCTGCCTTGTGAATATTACGTTGAGGCTTTTGTCGTTTTTGAGCCTCTCCTTGGCATCGTCTATGCGCTTCTGCAGGGCATCAAACTGCTCCTTCATCTCAGGGTGCTGTTCCAAGTACTTTTTGTCCTCGAATTCCTTGGGCATGTCAGGGAGCAGGTTCTTGTCTAGGTACGGGTCGTAGGAGAGCGCCTTGGAAAGCTTTTCCATGGCTGCTTTGTCGAAAGAGTAAACCCTTTCAGACATGAAATCACGATATAAGCTTGGCTATGACAGTGCCCTCCCTTCCCGGCCTGTTCACAACCACTGCCTTGCCTATGTCGGTGTTTATTATCGTGCCCTTTGTTATTATGTTCTGCCTGGCGAAGTTCCTGTTGTCCTTGGACTCAAGCACTCCCTTTATCTCAAGCTTCTTGTAGCCCTCCTTGGTCAGGACGTTCACGCTCTTTGCGGCCTTCAGCCTGACGGTCTCAGAGCCTCCGCGCCTCCTCACCTGCTCTGCGACGTCATTGGCCGCGAGCTTGGTGGCGCTGAAGTAGTTGCCGGCGTTGCTCCTTCTCTTGTCCTTGAACTTTATCTTCCTCTTGCCGTTGCCCGAGCCCTTCGTTCCGGATGGGCCGTGCACCTGCCTGCTAAATTGACTCATAAACTCACTTTTTTATCCTAAAAGCAAACGAAAGAGATGCTTATATGGGTTAATTTGCATATATAAGCTTTTAAAATTTTGTGTGCCCGCAGTCAAAAGATGCCAAAGTCGGTCAATGTGTTCTTGTTCACATATTCCGCGTGCCCGCGAATCATCTTCCTGAGTTCTTGCTCTGCGTCGCCCTTGCTTATCTCCATATTGCTTAAAACTATGTTTGTTGTTATCTGGTTTCTTTTGCCGTCCCTAGAGTAATAGTCTGGGCTGAGATAATGTATGTTGATTGTGGTGCTGTTCCTGTACTCGCCATATATATAGTCGAAGTATTCGGCTCCTGAAATCCTATAATGCAGTTCTGTGCCGACATCAACATCTGCTTTGGCATATAAAATCGGCCCGCTTAAACTGTGTGGCTCCATCTCTTTAAGTCCTTTGGCCGCATATACGCTGACTGACGTGCTTCCGGCAGCCTCGTTGTTCTTCAGCAAGATGCCCTTTACGTATTCTAGAACGAATCTTCCAGCGCTATTAGAAGACATGCAAAGAATGTAATAATCTTGCTCTCTTTGTCCCGAAGCATACATGTCCAAATGGTATCTGCCGTTCTCCCTATCCACCACTACTCCAACCAAATCTACGGAGAAACTGGTGAAATGGGCGTTCTTCTCGCTTCGCATCAGCTCGCCCACAGAAAATGAGCTCACCTTGCTCTCAAAACCTCCAGGTTCCCTGTAAGTGCGCACATTCATAATAAACTTCCAGCATAGGAAATATTTATTTCTTTCAGCTGTCTTCCTCGAATCTTTCAAGCTCCCTGAGCTGCTTGTCGCTGAGCTTTGAGAAAACAGGTTCAAGCCCTTCGAGCTCCAAGCTCTTCAAAGGCGTATCCAAGTCCGAAAGCTTCGGGTCCGATATGCCGAACCTATTCAAAATCTTTGCGGACGCATCTGGTGCGAACGGCCACATGAGCACTCCTATCCTCCTAACTATCGAAACCATCCCTCCAAGGAGTTCCTTCGCCCTGTCCTCGCTACCCTGCTTGACGCCATCCTTGCCTATCAGCTCCCAGGGCTTGCTGCTGCTTATCATTTCGTTGCCTACGTCAGCTATCGCGACAAGGTCCTTGAGCGCCTCCCTCATCCTGAGCGCATCGAAATCCTCGGAATACTTTTCAGTAAGCCCTGCAACTTTTTCCATGCCTTTTTTGTTCTCTACGAGCTCCGATGCCGCAAGCCCCGAATTCTTTAGCAGCGTAAGCACCCTGTGCACGTAATTGCCTATCTTGTCGTTCATTATCTTGTTGACTACCTCAACAAAAAGCGCTATGGTAAAATCGTTGTCTGAGCTTTCAGGCGCAAGGTACATTAGCGCAAACCTCCAGTAATCCGGGCCCGCGATTTCAAGCGCGTTTTCCATGTTGAGGCCGACTCCCCTGCTCTTCGAGAACTTTAATCCCTTTGCGGTCAGGTATTCGTAAGCGTATATGGTATGCGGCAGAACGAATCCCAGGTCAGAGCCTATGAGTATCCCTGGCCACATCATGGTATGGAACTCTATGTTGTCCTTTCCCATGAACTGTATCAATTCTGTATCCGGGCCCTTCCAGTAATCCTTCCACTTTTCGGACCACTCCATGCTTATCCCTATGTAGCCTATCACGGCGTCAAACCACACGTAGAAGACCTTGTCCTCGAAACCCTTCCTGGGAACCGGGAAGCCCCACTTCATCTCCCTGGTTATCTCCCTTGCCTCCAGCCCCTGCTCGAGATAGCTTACCGTCTTGTTGGCCGCGTTCCTGCTCCAAGTGCCCATCCTTGCCTTAACAAAATCTAGTATCTCCGGCTGCAGCTTGTCCAGCCCTATGGCGAGATTTACCGTCTTCTTGAACTCGATATCCTTGTTGTGGCACAGGCCGCAGTACGGGTCTATGAGCTCCTGCGGGCTCAATAATCTTCCGCAGTTGTCGCACTGGTCTCCGCGCGCGCCCTCGAATCCGCAGTACGGGCATTTCCCTTCAATGTACCTGTCCGTCAGGAACCTCTTGTCTATGTTGCAGTAAGGCATAACAGACTCGACTTCCTTTATGAAGCCGTTCCTGTCCAGCGCCTCGAATATCTCGTACACGGCTCTTTTGTTGCTCTCGGAGTTGGTCTTTCCGTAATGCGTGAAACTGCACTCAAAGCTTTCGAAAACCTTTTTCATCCGCTCGTGCACGCTATCTGCTAAGTGCTCCGCGCTGACTCCCTCCTTGAGCGCCCTTATCTCTATAGGTGTGCCGTGCTGATCCGAGCCGCATATGAATATGGAGTCGCGGCCTGCAAGCTCGGCATACCTGTGGAACGCGTCCGCAGGCAGTATCGAGCCAACAAAGTTGCCGAGATGGGGTATCGCCTCCGAATATGGCAGGGCTGACGTTATTATCATTTTTTTGGTATTGTGCTGCATTGTTCTTCACGGCGCCGCTTGAATGCTATAAATATATGACAGAAGCCTATAAATAATTTAAATCACAATCCAATTCAGGCTGTTCCTCTAGTGCGGCTTATCGGGTGCTTAATCTTGGAAGATGCTGTCATATCTGCAATAAAATCGCGCTTCGACGAATTCCTGGAAATGTATTACAGGGAGGAAATAGATGACATAATAGTCGCCTTCCCGGAAAAGCGCAGCCTGGCGGTGAGCATAGACGACCTGGCGAAATTCGACCCGAACATGGCTAGCGAGCTCGTCAACAATCCTGACGTGGTCCTGCGCGCCGCTAACGAATCATTCAAGGCAAAGCTTTCCGACGTGCAGCTCGGCATACACGAGCCTCACGTAAGGTTTTACGGCCTCACGATAAACAATCCGCTTGTCCAGGACGTAGGCTCTTCTTACATATCAAAGCTCATCGCCCTCGACGGCCTCATAGTCAAAAGGTCGGAGATAAGTCCAAGGGTGAGGATAGGCGTATACGAATGCACCTTCTGCGGGGCAAGGCAGACGGTCCAGGCCGACAAGGACCCGGTGCCGGAGATATGCAGGGAGTGCAAGAGAAAATCCCTAAAGCAGGTACCGGAGGAGTCGCAGTTCATAAACCTGCAGAAGATAGCAATACAGGATCCGCTCGAAAAGCTCAGGGGAAACACCCCAACGTGGCAGCTCGAGGTATGGCTTGAGGACGATCTCGTCAACACTGTGATACCGGGAGACAGGATAGAGCTCACGGGCGTGCTAAGGATAAGGCCGCGCAAGAACCAGAGGGGCAAGACCGAGCAGAACTTATACACAATGTTTGTAGAATCAATTTCCATAACGCCAAAACAGAAGGAGTTTGCAGAGCTTTCGATAACCGAAGAAGAAGTAAGGGAGATAAGGGAGCTCTCCAAAGACCCGCAGATATTCGAGAAGATAAGCAAGTCCATAGCCTCTTCCATATACGGCCACGACGAGATAAAACAGGCTGTTACCCTGCAGCTCTTCGGAGGCACGATGGGAAAGACGCTTGTTGACGGAGGCATAATAAGGAGCGACATGCACATAATGCTCATAGGCGACCCCGGAAGCGCAAAGACCAGGATATTGCAGTCGGTGTCGCAGCTCGTGCCAAAGGGCATATACGTGAGCGGAAAATCGGTCACAGGCGGAGGATTGACTGCGGTGGCCGAAAGGGACGATTTCTCCGAGGGAGGCTGGACGCTGAAGGCCGGAGCGCTAGTTCTAGGTTCGGGGGGCATAGTGTGCATAGACGAATTTGACAAGATAGGGCAGGACGACAAGGCGGCACTTCACGAAGCCCTGGAATCGCAGACCATAAGCGTGGCAAAGGCAGGCATAATAGCCACTTTCAGCGCAAGGGCGGCAGTGCTCGCAGCAGCCAACCCTAAATTCGGAAGATTCGATCCGCATCAGTATCCAGCAGAGCAGTTCGACATACCTCCGACGCTGCTTTCAAGGTTCGATCTCATATTTCCAATAACCGACGTCATGAACGAAGACACTGACCGCAACATAGCAAGGCACATACTGGTGCAGCATGAGGCTGCCGGAGCCAGGCTCGCAGACATGAAGGAGTTCGAGCAGGTTGAGGAGCCTCCGATAAGCCACGACCTGCTGCGAAAATACATAGCGTATGCAAGGAAGCACATATCCCCAAGGCTGAGCCAGGAGGCAAGCGAGCACATACAGAAATATTACGTTGATCTTAGGAAGATGGGCATGAGGCAGGGAGCCGTGCCTATAACGCCGAGGCAGATAGAGGGCCTCGTAAGAATGAGCGAGGCGAGCGCTAAGAGCAGGCTTTCGGACGTGGTGGAAATATCGGATGCAGAGCTCGCGATAAACCTCAGCAGGTTCATGCTGAAGTCCCTGGCGCTAGACACCGGAGGGCGCATAGACATAGACACGATATTAACTGGCATGCCGAGGGAGAAGGTGGACCGCATGAACTCCATACTCAACATAATAAAGAAGCTTGAGCAGGAGGACAGCAACATAAAGATGCAGCGCGTCATAGAGGAAGCGGAAGCATCCGGAATAGATTCTGCAACGGCAAGCAAATACCTCTCCGAGCTTGAGCGCTCGGGAGACATATACAGGCCCAGGCAGGGAGTGATAAAGCTCGTCCACCACGAGGCAGACTAAGGTGTATCGTTGGAAAAGCGGCTAATCGAGAACAGGCAATTGGTGGGAATACTCACAATGTTCATGCTAGTGCAGTTCGCAGGCATAGCGCTTGCAACGCTGTGGTTCAACGGCGCCACATACCAGCAGATAACCAGTTCGCAGATAGTCAGCGGTCCTTCCAACGCGCTTCTTCTCCTCGCATACATAATATTTCTGGCAGTGGTGATGATACTCATATTCAGGTTCTACCACGGCGCAAAGCTTTTCCGTGTCATAGAAGGCGTCGTAATATTCATAGCGTCGTTCTACGTTTTCCTTGTCATCATAGCCTATTTTACACAGAGTTCAAACGTTGCGACCATAGGAGCCGCGATAATGGCGATACTGCTTGTGGCTGCCAAGAACAAGTGGGTTAAGCTCAAGAACGTGGCAGCGATAATCGCGAGCATAGGGGTCGGAGCGGTACTGGGATTCGGCTTCAGTTTCTTCGCAGCCATAATATTCATGGGCCTTCTAGCAATATACGACTTCGTGGCAGTTTTCATAACCAAGCACATGATAACGCTTGCCAACGTGGTAACGGACAACAACCTCGCATTCATGGTGGACATGAACGAGGTGGAGGCCGTGCCAAAATCCAACTTCAGCGCAAAGGAGCTTTCCGAATACAACAAATACGTCAAGTCTTCCGGGCAGCGCGGAAAGAGGATACTGTCGGTAATGAAGAAAACAGGCAGCATGGGAATGGTTCCGATATCTGCCAACGTTGCCCTTGGAACTGGCGACCTCGCAATACCGTTGATGGTTGCGGTCTCAGCATACAAGCTTACTCTAAGCTTCGTGCCTAGCTTTTTCATAGCTCTGGGCGCAGTGCTGGGGCTCATACTGACAATGTTCATACTCAGGAAGTACAAGCGCGCACTTCCGGCAATACCTCCGCTATTCCTTGGGGTCCTTATAGGCTTTGCCCTTTACTACCTCGTCTACTACGTCGTTTAGGTCCCAGAAGAACCTTATCGACTTTATGTAATCCTTGGATTCCGCAAGGTCTATGCTGTTCGATATCGCGGCCCTGTACATGCGCCACGAATATCTTTTGTCCATGAAGACTAGCACAGCCCTGTCCTTTTCGCTGCGGACTGCCCTTCCGGCGGCCTGGACCGCTTTTACCACCGCAGGTATTATGTAAGCATAATCCATTCCCTTCCCTTCGAATCTCTTGTCCAGATAGGCGATTCTGGCCTTCAGTTCAAGGTCAGGCACGGTAAGCGGTATCCCGACTATAACTATTCCCTTGATTGAATTGTTCTTGTAATCCACGCCTTCGCTTAAGCTTCCTCCCATTACTGCCATCAGCGTGGCGCCGTCCTCTTCCATAAAACGTTTCAGCAGCAACTCTACGGCCGAGCTCTGCATGTCACGCCTCTGCATATACTTTTTATCGACATTCACGTGTCTGGCCACGCCGTCCAAAACCGCAAAGCTCGGAAAGAACACTGCAAGGTTTCCTGGCATGTTCTCTCTTATCTCCTCTATTCTACGGGCCATCATCATGTACTGCTCGTTTGACCTCTGTGAGAACTTGGTGGTGAAGTTCTCGTCTATGAAAGCTATCTTGTTGGGCTTTGGAAACGGAGACGCATAGCTCTTCATTTCGGAATTCGCCAGCCCGAACATGTCGGCGTACATCTTCACGGGCTCCATTGTAGCGCTCATGAAGACGTTGGCATAGGCTTCCTGCAATATGGGCAAAGCCCTGTCAGGGTATAAGCAGCTCACGTTTAGCCTTATCCTTCCGTTTCTGTTGACAACTATTTTGGCCGAGGAATCATCAGCGTCAAGGAAGCCCTTTAGAAACCTGGCCACGTGAAGTATTGCGGATCTCTTGGCGTTCTTTGCCTGTATATATTCCAGGCCTGCCTTTTCCAGCGAATCGACCAGTTTTTCGTATTCGCTCTCCATAAACTCCGTCATGTCCTCTTTCTCAACAAAGGCC
Organism: Microcaldota archaeon; assembly: GCA_021827665.1. GTDB lineage: Archaea > Micrarchaeota > Micrarchaeia > Micrarchaeales > Micrarchaeaceae > Micrarchaeum_A. Next base: position 5,285 of record JAKAUR010000026.1, on the reverse strand, counting down.
TCGGGCATCTTTGAGCCTAGCTTTTTGGAAGCGAGCTTCTTTATGGCGAACTTAAGGTAATCAAGGTCAATGCTGCTGTTTATGGCCTTGAGCTCTCTTTCTGCTGCGTCTATCCCGAATTCGGATATCGACGTGCTGAAGTAGGCGCTCGCTATGTTTATGAGGTTGTGCGCCTCGTCCCATATCACTATTGCGTTGTCTATGCTGTGGCCTATCTTTTTTAGGAAAGTGCCCTTGTTGTACGGATTGAGCAGATGCGAATACCCTGCTATTATGACCCTGCAGTTCTTGGCGTATCTGGTAGCTATTTCATACGCGCACACACCCTTGCCGTATGAATAATCAAGCAATGCGTTGTGTCCGCTCTCTATCGATCCGGACAATCCTGTTTCATTTACGTTGAAGTTCTTTGCATTTGAAAAGTAGGAGCATTTGCCAGACTTGACAACGCTCTCGCATGCGCTGTAAAATGCGTCGCTCTCTATTGCGTTTACCTTGTCGTTTATGCATATGTTGCGCTTCCCAACTATGTCGGCAAAGCTGAAATCGAGCCCGAATCTCCTCTTTATCCCGGAAACCGCTTCCATCGCTATCTTGTGCTGCGATATCTTTGGCGTAAGGAAGAAAACGTCAAGCCCTCTTTTAAGCGCGAACGTCAGCGCAGCCCCTAGCGACGCGTCCGTCTTGCCTATGCCGGTTGGCGCGTTTATGAATATGTCGCGCCTCTGCTCTAGGGCCGAATACACGTCGCCAATCATGGCTTCCTGGTTTGGCCTGGGCTTGTCGAACCGGAATAAATAGTCCATGATTTATATTCCCATGGAAGGGATATAAACTTGAGCGTTACCTTCTGCTACTGCTGCCTTTCTTCCTTCTTGGCGCTGCCTTTTTCCTGCCCTTTGCAGAAGCGCGCGATCTTTTCTTTGTCCCTGCTTTGCGCCTTGCTGAACTCCTCTTACTGGAAGTAGCCGCCCTCCTTCTTGCAGTCTTAGTTTTCGATTCGGTTCTCTGCCTCGCGCTCTTTGCCGGCTTTTTCGACTTCCTTATGTATGCTAAAGCCGCTACCCCAACAACGATAATCGCTATTGCCAATGTTATCAGTATCTCTACGATATAATTTGGCTTTGGCGCAGTTGCGACTATTGTAACTATCTTTGCCACTCCTTCATCTATAACTGCCCCTCCTGTGCTGCTAGAAGTTGAATTTACCACAACCTCAAGAACTCCCTGCCATCTCATCCCAGGCGTGTTGTTTTTGGCCGGAAGATAAACATTTGTCCTGACCTTTATCTGCGAGTTTGGTGGTATGGTGCCTGACATTGGGGAAGCAGTAACTATCGGTTCCGTCGCATTTTTTGCAGTGGTCCTGAAATTAGTGATTATTACTTTGAATGGTATTGGCGTAGATCCCTGGTTTATGAAAGTGTAATTGTAGCTGTAGGTTCCGCTTATGTTAACGTAAAATGTGGGCTCCCCTGCCACTTCTCCCAACTGCGCGTGCGCCGTTGTTGAAAGAACAGAAAAAGAAAAAATCGCCAAAAGCGTTGCAATAGCAATTAACTCAAAGAATCGCATTTGGCACACTTCTCATTCAGCAGCTGTTTTCTACGACTATCGTCTGCGTGTACGTTCCGGCAGGTATTGCCCCAGGTACGTTCAGGCCGAAGTATATGCTGTTCGACGGATCATTTGCTGAGGTTGTAGGCGTTGCTATTGTTATTCCTGTAGTGGTCGGGTTGGTTGATGTCGTGAGCGGGTTCGTAGTAAGGAATGTATTGGAAGAAGTTGCACTCCAAGTTGTATTCGATACTCCAAAGCTGTTCAAACCACTTATCCAGTTGCCTCCAAAGACGATCACGTTGGCTGCTGCGTTTCCGTTGGGGTCGCTGTCAGTCACGATTACATTGTCTGCGTGCTGCGCCGTAGGGTACAGGCTTCCGAACGATATCGCGTTCGTGCTGAGACCTATGTAGCACACGGATTCAACTGCAACATTTGCAGTCACATTGCTAGTCGTAGTTGCGAAAGCCACGGAGCCCAATGCCAGGGCCAATGTTCCGCTAACGACAAGCAAGCTTGCCATTATCGCGAAAAACGATCTGAGTCTTGTTTCGACTATATTCAAAGAATCACCTTCGCTTATTCTTATGCTAATAAGTATTAAAAACCTTCTTTAGTCCCGAACGCAAATCAACAGCTATTCTCTATTGTTATCGTCTGCGTGTACGTTCCGGCAGCTATCGCCCCAGGCATGTTCAGGCCGAAGTATATGCTGTTGGAAGAGCTTGGCTCTATGGCTATGCCTGTGCTCTTCAGGGCATTCGACACCAGTTCAGTGCCAAAGGATGTCAAAGGGGTTTGGCTCCAAGACGTGTTCGACACTCCGAAGCTCGCTGCCGAGCTCGCCCAATCGGTGCCAGACACTAGCACGTTGGCTACGGCATCGCCGCTATTAGTGTCGGCTATCTGCACATTGTCAGGGTTCACCGTTCCAGGGTTCAGGGTCCCGAACGATATCGCATTGCTGCTGAGCGCTATTGTGCAGACTGGAGGTGTAAACGTTATTGTGGTGGAGTTCCCGGCTATTACAGCCCCTGAATACGAAGAAGGGGTATAATTGTAGCCGCTGACAAGCACATTCCCAACCTCATAAGCATGGGAACCTGGCACAGTGTCAAAGCCTATGTGGTTACCGGTGCTTGAATTTTTAAATCCGTCATAAGTGACGTTCCACAACGTTCCTGAAGGCAATCCCGATTCGTAGAACGTGGTTATCCCGTTGTAGCTCGCAGTAATTATCCCGTTGCCTATTACTGTAAGGTTCGTTGTTTGCGCGTACCGGTTCTGCACCGTAAGATTCGCGTTGCTCACGCTCCAGTTAGTGAATACGAAGCTGCTCGGCGGATTCGCTGTTATGGTCCCGGTGCCTATCACGTTCGTTGTCTGACCGTTAGCGAAGCTCTTGCCGTTCGTAGTTATGGTCCCTGCTGTTGGATTGTCATCCAAAGTCAAAGCATATGGCGGGAACACATACGCTGCCATAGCAAAATTTTCTCCGCTCGAAACACTGTCAGCAACAGAATAAGATCCTGCCTTCTGGTCCTGGCATACTGCAATGTAAGCGGATTCAAGCCCGTCAGCCCCTGATTCTATGCCTTTGCTGTAGCAGCCGCTCAGGGCGCTCGGGATTCCAGATATTTTCGCTCCTCCAGAGCTTATCGCGACGACTACGAGAGAACCGGTCTTATTTACGTTGTAATCCAGCGTGCCGCTATAAGTGAATGAACCAGAATATAAGGAGTATGAAGGTTTGGCGTAGACCCCAACTGCAGCCTCGGCTAGATCTGGCCCTGTAGTAGTCTCTGTGCACGCATCCGTGGTCTGTTCTCCTATGTAAGAGTCGTCCCCTCCAGAATACTGGTTGACTGTGCCTGTAGTATACGTCACTGCGGCAGTTCCTGCTCCGCCGGTGCAGATATAGGTAAGATAGTTTGCAGGGGCATACGCTGTCAGGCTGTCTGTTGCGCTGGAGTTCAATGCCTCTGCGTTGTTTACTGTATAAAGTTTCGGGGTGATGGAAAAATTGCCTGTTTTCGACCCGCTAATATAATTCCCGTTGCCGGCAGTATCGAACAAAATGCTGTAATTTCCGACGCTAGCAGAGGTGGTGTAAGTATTGCTGGAATATGTGGAAGCGACGCTAGCGTTGTTTACGTAGAGAGTTCCCTCTAATTGGTTGCCGTAGGTGCTTACTTCGAACGTCACAGTACCGCCGCTGCCATCATAAACGTAGCTGTTCGGAACGGATAGGGCAAGAGAAGGAGAAGCCTTCGTTATGTTGACCTCCTTGCTTATGACGTTCCCTGTTGCCGGCAGGTACGCGCTGACGTTGTAAAGCCCTGCGGCCAAAGGCACGTTCGCATTGCATGTGCTGTACAGGTTGCACGAAACGCTCCCTGTTCCGGAAGCAACAGAAGTCCCTATCGCATTGCCCTCTCCTATCAATATCTCAATGCTCTGTGTCTGGAGCGGTGCGGTCGCAGTGGCAAGATCGGACGTGTCGTATGCGGTCTTGTTGGAAGAAACTACGAGCGACAAGACTCCCTCCTCGCTGAACGCTATGTCGGTCACGTTACCCGCAATCTCATTCCCTGAACTGGGCTTTGCTATGTACGTGTTGCCGTTGTATGTTACGTTGGCTATGGTGAAGGCATGGCTTCCCGGAACTGTGTCGAAAGATATCGCGGAGGTTGCGCTGCTGTTGGTTATCCCGTCATAAACTACGCTCCATGTTGCTCCGGCAGGAAGTCCGCTCTCCGAAAACGTGGTTATCCCGTTGTAGCTCGCGGTTATCGTGCCGTTGCCTATTACTGTAAGGTTCGTTGTCTGCGCGTACCGGTTCTGCACCGTAAGATTCGCGTTGCTCACGCTCCAGTTAGTGAATACGAAGCTGCTCGGCGGATTCGCTGTTATGGTCCCGGTGCCTATCACGTTCGTTGTCTGACCGTTAGCGAAGCTCTTGCCGTTCGTCGTTATGGTCCCTGCTGTTGGATTGTCATCCAGGGTTAACAGATACGGCGAGAACACGTAAGCTCCTGCCGTAACATATCCGCCGCTTGCCGAAGAGACATTCACTGAGTATTGTCCTGCTATCTGCGATTGGCATATCGCAACATAACTGCTCTCGAATGTGTCTGGTCCTGTATTATAAACTTTTTCTACACATCCGCTCGGTATTATCGGCGGTATCGAGAATCCAAAATATCCCGAAGATGCCATTATTGCTACGAAAGAATCATTTTTGACAACATTATAAGTAAACGCGGCGGATTTAGTCCCGGAAGAGTCATAGAGGTTATATGTATGCAGGGCTTTGATTCCAAGCACTGCCTCGGCTAGATCTGGTCCTGTAGTAGTCTCTGTGCACGTATCAGCGGTCTGATTGCCTATGTAAGAATAGGTATTTGACAAATCAGTAGTGCCTGTGGTATAGGTTACAGAAACCCCTGCGGTTCCGGAATTGTCTCCGGCTCCTCCGTCACATAAATATGTGTTGTAACCTGCGGTTGTGCTAACCGAAAGCGTATCTGTCGTCCCGTTCGCTCCAGCGGAAGAATAATTTACAGTATAAAGTTTGGGGTATATGCTGAACTTTCCCGTTTTCGACCCGCTAATATAATTCCCGTTGCCGGCAGTATCGAACAAAATGCTGTAATTTCCGACGCTAGCAGAGGTGGTGTAAGTATTGCTGGAATATGTGGAAGCGACGCTAGCGTTGTTTACGT
>JAKAUR010000035.1 GCA_021827665.1 Microcaldota archaeon | reverse complement strand
GAGAACGATCGCCACTATGAGTATTGCCCAGCCGTACGTCATTAAGTACTCCATGGCGCTCTGCGCCTTTCGTTGGGCGATGCTGTACATTTCACCAGTTAGATTTGTGCAGGTATTAATAAATTGATTGTTATTGCAGGGAGAGAGATTTGAACTCTCGAACCCTCTACGGGAACGGGCCCTAAACCCGTCGCATTTGGCCAGGCTCTGCCATCCCTGCATTGCCGCAGATATAGCTTTATTTTATTTACCTTTTATAAATAAATGCATTGTGCACTGATCTCCGAATATTCGGCTTCGGTAGTTTGAATGGCTAAAAAGATAAGCGTACCTGTCGCAACCGCGGTTGCTCTGGGTGCAATAATAGGAGCTGGCATATTCGTGCTTAGCGGAACCGCCATAGCGCTCGCGGGTTCGTACGCGCTTATAGCCTTTGTGTTTGTCGGGATAGTGGCTGCGCTCATCGCCCTACAGCTCGGCGAACTGGGATCCATAATGCCGAAGGCAAAGGGCGCGGCATACTCCTTCGTTTACGAGGCATTCGGCAGCCAGCTCGGTTTCATAACTGGGATACTGCTTTACTTCAGCTTTGCCACTGCCATATCTGCAGTTGCGCTAGGATTCGGCTCTTATGCTGCAAGCTTCCTAGGGCTTGGTAGCGTCTATGCCATATACCTGGCCATGGCGCTCATTTTCGTTCTCTCCTTGGTTAACATATACGGCATAAAGAAAGCCGCAAAGATGGATTTCGGGCTCGTTGTCGTGAAGATAAGCATACTCGCGATATTCGTAGCTTTCGCCGCCGTGTTTGCGTTTTCTGGAGCAGGGCGTTTCAGCCTTTCCTACCTTGCAACGCCGGCCAGCAAGGATGGGCTGGCTGCGATATTCGCTGCAAGCGTCGCGATATTCTTCGCTTACTCCGGCTTTCAGGCAATAAGCACGTTCACGTCTGACGTTGAAGGAGGCCCTAACAAGGCAGCAAGAGCCATAATTTATTCCGTAATCATTAGCATAGTTGTATACATCCTCGTAGTGCTTGCTTTGATGATGCTGGTGCCTGTTGCAAAGTACACAGTTGCAGCGGATCCTCTGGCATTCGCGCTTGGCTACATACACGCCCCCGGCTACATATCCATAATAGTAGACATAGGAGCCATGATAGCCACGACATCGGCTACGCTTGCGATGATATTGACATCTTCAAGGGTATTGTACCAAATCGGAAGGGACAAGCTGTTGCCAAAACCTGTTACAAAGTTCAACAGGCAAAGGGACGTCGCCGTCAACGGGGTAATAATATCCGCGGTTATAGGCGTCGTAATGCTTTTCTCTGGTAACATATATGTCATAGCAGCCATAAGCAATTTCGGGCTCATGTTCTCCTACATGCTGTCCAGCTTTGCGGTGATACACTTCAGGCGCATAAAGAAGTTCGGCAGCTTCAAGACGCCTTTCTATCCGTATATGTCAATAATATCGATAGTTGCGGTAATGGCTTTTATGATAGGCATGCCAAAAGAGGCGTTGGTTCTTGGAGTGATAATCATAATATCCCTTATTGTTATTTACTACGCCATAATGGAGATTGCAGAAAAACGCCCAGTGAAGGAAAAACTTTTCAGATGATATAACGATAGTAGGAATAATAGGTGCACCAAACAAGGGCAAGAGCACGCTCTTTTCCGCGCTCACTTCGGGAGAGGCGAAAATCGCAAATTACCCGTTCACCACCATAGACCCGAACAAGGGCGTGGCTTATGTGTCGGAGGAATGCGCGGAGAAGAGGGTAGGGAAAAAATGCAAGCCGAGAAATTCCCTTTGCGAAAACGGAATAAGGCTGGTGCCGGTAAACATTATAGACGTTGCGGGACTGGTACCCGGAGCTCACGAAGGGAAGGGCATGGGCAACCAGTTTCTCAATGATCTTGCAGGAGCCGACGGATTCATAATAGTAGTCGATGCAAGCGGCAGGACCGACGCATACGGAAACGAGGGAGCCGGCAACCCCGCGGAAGACCTTGAAATGATAATGTCTGAGCTTGTCGAATGGATTTCTGGAATAATAAAAAAGCACATGCCGCAGATGTCCAGAAAGGAATCGGGTGTCGACGCGCTTGTGGACGTGCTTACGGTGTTCAATGTCACTAGGGCGAGCATAGAGACAGCCGTGGAAAGGCTTGCGCTGCCGTCGAAGCGCATAGCGTGGAGCGACGAGGAGATAAGGAAATTCTCGTCGGCAGCCATATTGGGCTCAAAGCATTTCATAGTAGCTGCCAACAAGGCAGACGCAGAAGGTGCAAAAGCCAATGAGAACGCGATAAGGGAGAAAGCCGCAGAGCTCGGCATGGAAACGGTCATGTGCTCTGCGGCGTTGGAGCTGGCCCTGAAAAAGGCAAGGGATTCTGGAATGATAAAATACGACCCGCTGAAGAACCTAATGGAAATTGTTGGGAATCCGAACACAGAGCAGAAGAAGGCCCTGGATTACATGAAGGGCTTCGTAGAATCCAGTGGGACCGGGGTCCAGAAGGTGCTCAACGAATTGGTATTCAAGGTCATGGGCAACATAGTCGTTTATCCCGTAGAGGACGAAAACAAGTTTTCGGACCATTCAGGCAACGTCCTTCCCGATGCAATCCTTATGGAAAGGGGAGCTACTGCATACGACCTCGCAATGAAGATACACACTGACATAGGCAAGGGCATGCTGTACGCCATAGATGCAATCAGCAAGATGAGGCTGGCAAAGAACTACGTGCTAAAGGACGGGGACATAATAAAGATAGTCAGCGCAGCCAAATAGGTCATTGGCGAAGCTCGTTCAGCACCGCTATTATTATCGTGAACACTATCACTATCGCTATAGGTATTGCCACGACGTATTGTAGCAGGAAGGAATTTGTGAGTGCGTACGAAGTAGTATACTTCAGCACTAATTGCGCAACGAATATTATCACGCCATATACTATGGATGCGTAGACCCCGTTTACGACGCCTGTTTTTAGGGCGTTAGTCACGCTGGACGCCTTCTCTCCGACCTTGTGGCCTATCCACACGGATATTATGAGAGGCAGTATTATGACGCCTGGAAGCCCGAGTATGTAACCACCTGCAGTCTTGTACGCTGCCGCATAGGTGGCCAGATGCTTGCCGAGCAAAGCAGGGACCACGACTTCGAGGGCTATCCCTATAATTATGACCAGGGCCCAAAGGAACAAAGGCCCGAAAAGGCTCACTCCTTCCCTGTCGCCGTCCTGCTTGTTTGTACTTGGAACAGGGACAGGATTCTTTATCCAAGGCTCCTCTCCGTTTATGCTGGTCTTAGGGTCTTTTTGCTGTGCCAGGGAATCACCATCCACATATACTGTCCAGATAAGAGATATAAAGCGTTCGTTTTGAAACGTGCAAAAGCTTTATTAATATTCAGCGGCATATAAACCGCGTAGCAGAAGTGTTTAGGCATGGCATCATTATATTCACCTCAGTCGCAGGCAGGCGTTCTCAGCTTCTACGATGCGCCGGCTAAGGGCCCGAAGCTCAACCCGAAGATAGTGCTGATAGTAGTGGTTGTATTCGCCCTGGCCGTGATACTGCTGGACCACTTCATATACGTATGAAGCTGCGCTCTTGCTCCGATTGTTTTGGCTTATCATAAACAGAGGCTTTGGCGTCAAGCCAGCCTGAATATGTCTTTTCTGACTTCGGTTACTTCTCCGCTCTCTGCAAGTATGTAGAGCACAGCCCTTACAGCTTCTTCGTCCAGTTTGCACGCCTTTGCTATTACAGGGACCGAAGAACTCTTGTCTGCAATCTGTGCGGTTATTGCAGATGTATTGGCATTTATGAAAGAGCGCATTACGATGTAGAATTTCTTGTTGAATGCCCTGGTACCAACCACAAGACCGCGCCTTATGCTATCCTCTAATGCCGCAGATATGGCCGACGCTTCCGATTCCGTTGGCACTACTATGTATCCGGCATCCTGAAGCGTGTCCATGTACTTTTCTATCGCAGTCATTGGCGTAGTGCTTGACTTTGCGGCCTCTTCGACCCTGCCCTTGCTCAGATTGAGCTTGTACTCTTGCTTTGGCTGCTCAGTTGGTTTCTTTCTCATAAGGTAATTGTCGTAGAACATCTTCTGTATGCTGTAGTGCGTCTTCTGCTGCTCGTCCTTGAAAGGGACTATCACGTGCTTCTTCTCCAGCTGCTTGAATGTTATCCTCTCGTCCTTTCCGAGTATCTTCGCGACCTCCGGAGTGGTGCGCATGCTGTATCTCAGGGTGTCCAGCTTTTTGAGGACGTTGATCTCGGCCTCGGACAGCTTGGGAACATTGGCAGCCGGTTTAGCCTGCTGCTGGGCTTGTGGCTGCGCTGACGAGCCGGTTATGAGCTTTGCTATGTCGCTCCTCTTTGCTATTATGTAGTATGAGTCCTTGTACTGTATGAAGTCTATGTCGTCCCCCTCCCTTATGCCGAGCGTCTTTACTACCTCCCTCGGCATGCTTATCGCGAGACCGTCCTTCACCCTGTAGACCTTCGCTATCGAAACACCACATTTTTATTTATGAATTACGGAATTAATAAGATGCAAAAGCTAAAAGAGTTTGTCCTTTACACAAAGAAGTACCTCAATATAGACGACGCTTACGCCATAATGGCAAACGCCAAGGCGCTGGGGATAAACGAGAGGTCTATGGTCGAAACTGCCGGAGCAGCAATAGCCGAAAACCTTAGCAGGAAGCACAGGAATGACAGGATAACGTTCGTATGCGGGCCAGGCGGCAAGGGCGCCATAGGCATGGCTACGGCAAGGCATTTGATGGACATAGCCGACGTGCAGATTGCCTTTGTCGGAAATCCGGACAACATACGCAATGACAGCCTGAAATTCAATTACAAGATAGTGGAAAGCATAGTTGATATAGAGGTTATAAACTCTGAAAGCATTGGGAAGCTCAAGTCGATGCTGAAAAAATCCGATGACGTTGTCGATGCGATAATAGGCATCGGCATGCATGGGCGCCTTGACGAAACGCTGTCGCGTGCCGTTAGGGCGATAAACGACTCCAAGAAGTACGTAATATCCATAGACGTGCCTTCCGGAGTAAACGGCGACACCGGTTCAAAAAACACGAACTCTGTGAACCCGGACCTGCTTTTTGCAATACACAAAATGAAGAGCTTCCTCAAGAACGACAAAGCAGATTACTCGGTAAACGTATTGAACACAGGTATACCCGCTTCCGTAGAGCTTATGACAGGGCCCGGGGACGTAATGCTCGCGACCAGGCCCAGGTCCATAAATGCAAACAAGTACGAACACGGAACAGTGGCGGTTTTAGGAGGCAGCTCTGATTATAGGGGAGCCCCTATGCTGTCAGGCATGGCTGCCGAGCACGCACTTGCTGCGCTTAAAACAGGTTCCGGCTATGTCACAGTAATATCACCAGAGGATTCTTTGGTAAACGAGCAGAGGCCGATGCCTGAGCTAATACTCAAGACCATATCGAAAAAGAGGTTTTCTGCCGATGACATCCCAGAGATAAAATCAGTTAGGCATGATGCCATAGTCATAGGACCAGGAATAAAGGAGGACTACTTCGACTACAAGGGATTCTCTGCGCTTCTAGCTTATGAGAAGAACGCGTCCAAATGGATAGTTGCTGATGCAGCAGCGCTCAAGATGCTTTCAAAGTACAAGAACTTGATAGGAAGCAACATGGTTCTCACCCCGCACACCGGAGAGTTCAAGTACCTGTGCGGCATAGACCTTTCAAGGCGCGATCTCAACTCCAAGATATATACCGCCATAGATTTCGCGAAAACGTACGGCTGCACGCTTGTGTTGAAAGGCAACAACACCATAATAACAGATGGCACCAGGCTCAAGATAAACAGGGCCGAGAGCCCAACGCTTTCGACAATGGGAACCGGCGACGTGCTTGCGGGAATCATAGCAAGCTACATATCTATAAACAAGGGATCGCTGTTCGAGTCTGCGGTTGCCGGCGTATACGTCCACACGCAGATAGGAGAGATGCTGAACGAAGAAGTAGGGCTTCACGCAACGGCATACGACGTTGCGGTCTCCATACCAAAAATTATCAAGGAATTCGACAGGGTTAGCTATTGATTTGATTTTGTGGAATGATAATATGCATGAATACGGACCATACGGGGAATTGATTGAAGGGATAAGGTCTTCCATAAAGGATGCCCTTGACAAAGCAGGATACGGAGAATTTGACGAAGAGATAGCTAAGAGCATAGATGTATCTAAGATGTTCGGAGACATTTCATCAAGCGTGGTTTTGAGGGTAGCGAAGGCAAAGTCCCTGAATGCCGGCGAGCTGGCCGAAAGCGTAATGGGGCTCATGGCAAAGCCGAAATATGTGGCCGAAGTGTCGCAGAAGAACGGCTTCATTAATTTTACCGTAGAACGCAATACTTATTCTAGGGACGTGGTAGATTTCGCGATAAGAGAAGAGAAAATATTCTCCTCAAAGGCTTGGGGCGGCAAGAAGGCCATAATAGAGTACCCCAGCATAAATCCCGCACACCCGATGCACATGGGCCAGGTGAGGAACGTCCTTTTGGGCGACGGTATTGCAAACCTTTACGAGAGAGCAGGATATAAAGTAGAAAGGGAAGATTACATTGACGACTTGGGACTGCAGGTTGCCGAAGTCATCTGGGGCCTGTCGCACATGGAAAGGATAGGAGTAACGTTTGACAGCAACAGGAAGTTCGACAGCATGATAGGAGAAGTCTACGTAGCGGTAAACAAGCTTCTTGAGGACAAAAGCATAAAGGACGAGATCTCTCAGATACTCGTAGACATGGAGCAGGATGGCACTTACGAGTCTAAGACGGCCAGGGAAATGGCCGAGAGCTTCGTTAAGGCCGAATATGAGACGCTGGCTAAGATGGGCATATATCACGACGTGCTTGTATGGGAAAGCGACATAGTAAGGAAGAAACTCCTTGACGATGCCCTGGACAAGATGCAGGGGAAGGGAATCATAACGAAACCATCGGATGGAGAATACGCAAACTGCGTAGTAATAGAGCATTCGAAGCTGGGAGACCTTGCCAGCGATTTCGGGGGCTTGAAGGAAGGCGTGAAGGTGCTCGTAAGAAGCAACGGCGCACCGAATTACGTCGCCAAGGACATAGCCTTCCACATGTGGAAGCTCGGATTGCTCCCGAACAGCTTCCTGTACCACAAATTCATGGAGCAGGGAGCAGACAAGAGACCGCTTTATTCCACAGGAGCAGACGGCTCGCAGATGGAGTTCGGATCTGCCGATGTTGCGATAAACACCATAGATGCAAGGCAGAGCTACGAGCAGGCAGTGGTGAGGCTCGCAGTAGCGCTGCTAGGAGGAAGCGACTATTATGAAAGGATCAAGCACATAGCATACGGCGTCGTAGAGCTCGAGGGAATATCATTATCTGGGAGGAAAGGCACATGGGTAGGATATACGTGCGACGACCTGATAAGAGAGGCGGAGGAGAAGGCTTCAAGACTGATAACAGATAGATTTGAGCTAAGCAGCGACGAAAAGGCCGAGGTCGCAAGGCAGATAGCGATGTCGGCCATAAAATACGAATTCCTCAAGCTCTCGAACGAGAAGAACCTTGTTTTCTCATGGAGCAGGGCGCTGAACTTCGAGGGCAATTCTGGGCCGTATTGCGAGTATACGCACGCCAGGGCTGAGAGGATACTCGAAAGCCAGGGAGCGGAGGGCAAAAGGACCATGGAAAATAATTACGAAGTTTCGCAGCAGGAATTCGACCTTATAAAAAGGATATCTTATGCGCGCACCGTGCTAGAAAAGTCGGTCAGGGAGTGCAAACCGAACATAGTAATAGAATATATGACCTTGCTAGCTAGCGAATTCAGCAAGTTTTACGAGACGACCCCGATACTGAAGGCGCAGGGCGAAAACGAGAAAAGCGCAAGGCTCGCCATAACCCAGGCATTCGAGAAGCTCATGGCTGAGCTTCTGCTATCTTTGGGCATGACGCCAGTAAAGCGCATGTGAAAAGCGGAAAAAAAGACAAAGATATAAATCAGTTCATTATAAATTTTTCCTGCTAAGATATATGTGATGTATGCGGGCCCGTAGCTCAGCTTGGATAGAGCGGCACCCTCCTAAGGTGAAGGTCGCGGGTTCAAATTCGGATCAATCCGGTGAAAATCCCGCCGGGCCCGCTGTAAAGCTTTAAGGTGGTTTTGTGGCAAGAATGGATGGAAAAAAGGCGAAGCAAAAGAACGAAAAAGAGCCAGTGTTCCTAGTCAAAAGCGCCTCTAAGCACGGCGGCCTGGACTACCTGCACATAGGGCTCATAGCGTTGGTCATAGTCCTGATAGCATTGTCATTCTCGCTGGCCAACTTCAAATCCGTAATAGTGTGCCAGTATGGTATTTCTAGCAACAGCACCTGCATAACCCCGAAGTACAACCAATCCCAGGTCCTCAAGGCGGCAGGCAGGGAGCTAGCAAACTACCAGTACATAAACTCCAGCCTTTCGATACTTACCTATTATTCATACCTTAACAGGTCAAAGGTTTCTTACCAGCCAGCGACAAACACTTGGTCTGTCATCGTGCCATACCGGGACCCGTTCACCAATTCTACCCTTAACATATCGATGGAATTCTATGGCTCGAACCTGAGCCTCGAAACCCCGTTCATACAGATGGTAAGGCCAAAGACCGTGACGAACAACACGGTAATAGCACAGGGAGTCGTTGGCATAAGCGGAAAAACAACTTGCGTGGCCAGCGCGCCGGAACCTGTTTACCTTATAGCCGATCCGTATGCGCCGGGGGCCATAAGCAGCATACTGCAGGCCATAAACATAAGCAAGACCCATTCAAACGAGATAAACATGAGCTACAAGTTCGTCTTCTCCGGATACTCGATCGGCAAATACAAGAATTACGGCGAAGAGCAGACGCAGCTGCTTGGAGCGTATCTGGCTTGCGGTTCCTCTCAGAGCGAGTTCCCGCAGTTCATGGACACGCTCAATACGGTATACGACGGAAGCCCGCTTCCCAATGATACCCTGTATTCGATGGCACAGGCATCTGGGTTCAACATGAGCTCCTTCGGCAACTGCATGGCCAGCGCGCCCGCTACGTTGCTTAGGCAGGAGCAGCTTGCAAGCTTCTACAACGTGACGTTCACTCCGGTGTTCATAGCGAACTGCAAGTACGAGGCCATACCGGCAACCGCGCTTGACGCTATAAACTACTCGCTCGAACAGCTAAAGTAAAATCCTGAGGGCAAATTGTTTGGTTCACATAATAGTAGGTGTTGATACGGGCAAGACCGTCGCAGTCTCATGCCTAGGGCTCGACGGCAGGCTCGTGTATTCCGCCCACATGAAAAGCGGCGGCGAATCCTGGATAATAAGCAGCATAAGGAGTATAGGCGTGCCCAGCGTCATAGCTAGCGACAAGAAGACAAGGGGAGAAACCATAAGGAGAATAAACTCAGTCTTCAACGCCGTGCTCTTCATGCCCAAGGACAACATAATGCTCGAGGAGAAAAGGCAGGTAGCACACGAGAGATCGATAAAGGACCCGCACGAGAGGGACGCATATGTGGCAGCGATAAAGGCTTATAATTATTATGCTAATAAGCTTAAACAGGCGAGGCACAAAGCAGAGGAGAAAAAAGCGGAAGATATAGACGAAGTGCTTGCAAAAGTAATAAAGAAATATTCGATAAGCGAAGCGATAGAGAACAAGAACCCGGGAAGGCTTTCCAACAGGAGCGTCTGGGGCTAAGGCGATTGATTGGTCACGACCAGAAGGATTTACAGACCTAGGAATACGCAGTTGAGGAAAAGCGTCAGGCATTCGACCACGGCAGTGGTGAGGCTAGCAAACCTGTCGAACTTGAATTCGGTAAAATCCATACTTATGGCTATGCAGGTATCGATGAAATACGCAGAAAGCGTATTCGCGGAAAATGCAGGAAACGCAACCAGGCTCAAAAGGATAAGGCAGTACGTTTCCAGATTGAACGATATCTCAGACATGCTGCATACCAACACGCATGTGGAGCCTGACGTGCTTTACAGGGAACTGAGGCTTGCCGCCATAGCATATGTGAACCTTTTTTATGGGGCGAGCAAGGCGGACAGGGAGGCGTTTCTTTCTTCTTGCATGAGCGACAGCTATGGAAGGGCCATAGATCCGGCCAACAACCTTATACTGCTTCCATCAATATTTGCGGAGAACAGAATACCGATAGGAAAGGCCTCTTTCAGCATACTTACGGGTTTACACAGGAAATCCTTCATGGCGATAAAGCACGCCATGAAATCTGCGGTGAGCGTTGAGCTCTTCAGGAATTCTTCGGCCATAGGAAACAACACCGAGAGCCTGGAAAGGCTGAACAAGAGCATATACGAGATAGACGGGATAATGAGCAACATGCACGGGCTGATGAAGGATTATGAAGCCGTGGAGGCCAAAAAGCTTGAGCTCATAGCCGAGATGTGCGACATAGGAGACAAGAGCGGATTCCCCGTAGACAGCGTAATAGAATCGGTTTCCGCACCGTACATGCCCAAGCACTCGAACATAATGAGGAAGTAGCAAAACAACAAATATTAATAATCTGAGGCACAGAAACCATTATGCGCTCCCGTCGTCTAGTCCGGTCAAGGACGCAGGCCTCTCAAGTCTGAAACTCGGGTTCAAATCCCGGCGGGAGCATCTGGCATTTTCGCCGGCAAGCGCGGGTTCGAAAAGGGATAAGCAGGCTGATTCCTACAAGCCCAAAAATGCAAAAAGCGGGTTCGATTACGTTCAGTTTCTGAACCTAGTGAAAGAGCAGAGCGCGGAGCTCAATTTCCGCCAGCTGAAAGAGCTTAAAGGCACGGTGAACCACGTTTTCTCAAAGAAATACCGTGGCAACGGGCCGCCGAAGTACGGCTCAATCAACAAGGGCTTTACCGAATTGGAGCTTCAGCGCTTCCTCAGAAGCATAAAAAGCGAGAAATTCGCGCTTTTGTTCAAGTACCAGGCGTACATGGGCCTCCGCATTGGCGAAGTCACAAAGCTGCACATAAGCAACATCGACTTCGACAAGCGCGAACTGACTTTGAAATCTGAAAAGTCAGGAAAGATGGACGCTCTTCTTATTCCTTTGGACTTATTCAAGGAAACAGTAGAATTTGCAGCCAAAAATGCAGCCCAGATAAAGGCTGCAAACGGCTACATATTCTACAAGGAAAACGACAACAACCACAATGATCTCCCGCACGTAGAGCAGAACTATGCGCGCAAGGTTTTCAGGGAAATAATAAAAGAATCCGGATTAGACGCCACTTATGGTGAATCCGACGAAAGCCTTTACCACAGAAAGGAGCGCACCCTGCATAGGCTGACAACGCACAGCCTCAGGCACTACGCAATAACTAAGTTCGCAAAGTCAACAAACGGCAACGTAGTATTGGCAAGCAGGTTTGCAAGGCACGCAAATCCAAGCACTACTATGAGATACATAAGCAAGGACAACGAAGAGCTTTACAAAAACATAGACTCTACTTTCAATAATTTGGAATTAGATTCGATTAAACTATTGTCTAGAACCACCAAAAAGGTTATATAAATGTGCTATGAAGTAAGAGCAAAGATATGCGGATTTGGCATCGCTATACAAATTGGCCAATCTCTGGGTGGTTATAGTAAAGTTCTCGTGATATGTTAGCGTATGCTTTAATAATATAATTTGGTGTATATATGATAGATAGATTTAATATAAAAGTCTCTAATAATAAGAATGTGATAGCTATGGATAGTAAGTTGCCGTTAGATTATATTCATCTCGGCGACTGCATGAAATATATGCAAACCTTACCCGATTCATCAGTAGATTTGGTTATTACTGATCCTCCATTTAATATCGGTAAGAAGTACGATTCGTATAGTGATAATCTAAAATTTGAAGAGTACTTAAACTGGTGTTACAACTGGCTTGATGAGACTACTCGTATTCTAAAGCCTGGTGGTAGCTTATACCTGTTTAATTATCCGGAAAATAATGCTTATCTTAAGGTATATCTAGATAAAAAGCTAAATTTCAGAAGATGGCTAACTTGGCATTATAATACAAACACCGGTCATTCTAAAATTAATTATACTCGTACTCAACACTCAATTTTGTTTTATACCAAAGGCGATAATTACATATTCAACAAAGAAGAGGTAGTTCAACCTTATAAAACCCCTACAGATAAGCGCATCAAGAAGCTCTTATCTGATGGCAAGAAGGGCACAGGCCCATACGATGTTTTTATTTTCAATATAGTAAAAAATGTAAGCAAGCAGAAAACAGAGCATATAGCACAATTGCCAGTAGAACTAGTAGAGATATTTGTTAAAGCAAGTAGTCTCCAAAACCAGTTAATATTCGACCCGTTTATGGGTTCCGGTACAACAGCAGTTGCAGCTAAGAAAAACGGCAGACATTATTTAGGTTGCGAAATAAGCAAAAAATACTATAATATAATCCAGACTCGCCTTAGTGATTTAGATAATCAAATTAAAGAATCGACTATGCAAGCAAAAGGCAAACAAAAGCTAGTTGATCACATGTCTCAGAAGAGCATAGTAATTACTACAAATTCTG
>JAKAUR010000003.1 GCA_021827665.1 Microcaldota archaeon | reverse complement strand
CAAGAAAATAGAAAAAAGCAAGCTCTACGTCTACAACGTGGCACCTACAATACTCAAATACTTCGACTGCAGCATAGATACCGACAGGAGGTACAAGCCGATATTCTAGGTTTTTGGATGGCCAGAGTGCCGATATTCGATACTGGTTCAAGGCTGGGCGATGGGCGTGCGCTTCGGGAAGGAGCTATCTTCATGCTAAAACTTCTTCCGTTTCCGAAGACTGGTATTTTGAGGAATTCCATGAGCTCATCGTTCCACCACACGTCTGTCTTAAGCCCGTTGTCCACGACTATCTGCCTGCGGTCCGAAAAGATGAACTGCTCGGCATCCGACTTTTTCAGCATTTCCTCAGGCCCAATGATGTCCCTGAAAAGCCGCGACACTAGCCTTACCGTTTCGTTCCCCTCTTTTAGAGTACCTGCGGCTGAAGCGGTCCAGCGCATCGGTATAAGCATACATAAAATCAAAATCGCCCTTTTTCAGCAAGGCTTCTATCCCGACGAACAGGTCTTCGTTTCTGGTATGGGGAACATACCTCACGTCGCTGCAGAAATCGCTACGCAGCTCCTTTTCCAAAACTTGGTCCCTCATCACGTATAAGAACCTGCCCTTGGGGCGCATCTTTTCGAGAAGCGCAGGCCTGGGCATTGGCGTAGGGGCAAGTCCCTCTATCTCGTCTACGGACGGCATTCAGGAAAGCCTGAACGGATTTATCATGGTGCCGTAGTCCTTTGAAAAGAAATCTCCAGTTATTCCATGCTCAGAAACATACATGCCTGAATTCAGGCTTATAATCACAGACGGAGTGAAAGAGGGAAATATCGTGCTTGCTTTTTCTAAGGTGTTTCTTTCTATAAAATCGGAAAGCTTTCTGTCCGCCTTTGCTGCCTTCTCAAGCGTATCATAGCCGAGCCTGTCAATTATCAGTACTGCTCTTTTTTCCGCTTTTTAGGTGCCTGCCATGCCCATCGGTAAACTTCTCCATAAGGGAAAGATTGCTATTTTTGAAATCGGGCATTTTGAAGCCCATCTCTTCAAGCTCTGAAACTATGCCTGGCAAAACAACACCCTCGCATTTTTTGTTTAAAAGAATTATTAAGCCTTTTTCATATTGGTATTAAGGGCAAAAAGTAAGCGCAAAAACGTCAAAGCTTGCGTAATCCCAATCGGGTGTAAGCAAGAAGGGTTATTGGAACAGCTTTATCAGGTAGCCTGCGTGCTTTATGACGTCTCCCTCTGTCATTATTCCGGTCAACTTCCCGTCAAGGCTGACTATGCAAAGCTTCTTTATGTGCTTGACGGCCATAAGCCTAGCGGCGTCGGAAAGCTCTATGTCGTCAGTTATCGTTATTGCAGGAGTTGTCATTATGTCTTTTGCAGCAGTTGTTTTTGGGTCCTTGCCCTCAGCTATGACGTTCCTTACTATGTCTCCTTCGGTAACTATCCCAAGGGGGTACATGTCCTCATCTACCACTATCACAGACCCTATCTCTTTCTCCGCCATCAGCTTTGCTATGCCTGATACAAAATCGCCAGGCTTGGCTACAACGACGTCAGTTGTCATTGCATCTTCAACCGTAATGTCTTCGCCATTCATCATGCTCATCTAGCAATGGAATTGAAGTATTATAAAAGTTCTTTTTTGGTCTCCAGCCTTTTTGACAATGCATTAATTGCTATTTCTACAACCCTGCCTGCCTTTTCGAGGTTGGATTCCGTATGCGGTACGCTCCTGCAGACATATATGGGCTGTGCCTGGAAGTTTCCATTATATGGAACGTTCTGGAATTGGTTTATACTATCACCAAAATTCTCCAGTTTGAAAAGATTTGTTTGGTATTCTTTGCCATAAAGCTTGCCAAGCTTTTCAAGCTCGAACTGTCTTTCTGGATCCAACATATTTTTGCTTGCGTATTCAAACTCAGCTTCGCGGTTGCCGCGTATTATCTTAAAATCATCCAAAAGGCTTTTTGCGATGGCATTCTCGTCATACAAATTCGCCTTCCTAAGTATCTTACCAAAAAACGAATGTATCGTTATTACCTTGCTCTCATTATCGGTTATCCTGCCAAGCGCGGTTTCAATCTCCTTGTTGCTTTTGGAGGTAATTTCCAAAAAATCACCAAAGATAAAACAGTTGGAATAATACTTAAACCTAACTAACAATCCATGATTCTCCACAAAATCTATACGAAAGCTTTAAAAACGAAATACGTTGAAAACCTTTTTAGGCGATATGGTGGGAACAGGGAAAAAAACAAGGGAAAACATTCATTCGGCAACAGCGCGGGATATGCGCTTCGAATATGCGGAAAAGTCAATAAGCGAACTTATGGCTTCGACGGATCGTGGATTCAAAACTTCCGTGTCTGGCATAAGGTCCCTAATCACTTCGTTGAAATCGCTGGAGAACTATGATGAAGACTTTATGTACGAGCCAGTAGTATACTTAGAAAAGGTAGAGCTGTACGGGTCAAAACTCCTGAGCTCCATAAACTACCTATACAAGATGGTCTACGATTCCAGCACTGGCGAAATAAGGCGTCTTGCCGACAACTACATAAATGCGATTGTAGATGGCCATGGCGGGGAGCTGTTTTCCAACTACGATTATTATGAGCAGTATAAAAAAGCCACGGAGGAGCAGGACGAGATGCTGAAAGGGCTCATGCTGAAATACCTCCGCCGTGACATACAAGTGCTCAAGAATGCACGAAAAGAGTTTTACGCAAACCACCAGGAATACGCGCATGCGATAAGGGACGGCAGCGACTCCAGGCAGGTCCAGACCATGCAGGCCATGTTCCTAATGAAAGAACTTTCGGACTTCGGAAACATAAAGTTCGAAAAATTAGAGGAATGGCTCGATTCGAAGAAAGCCTATATAGAAGCAAATAGCAGCAAGCATGTTGACGAGGTTAAAAGCATAATCCTCGAGCTAAAGGGATTTAAGCAATACGTGCTTTCACTTCCGGTCAATGAGGATTTTCCGGAGGATGTGGAAGTCGAGCTAAAACTGCACGGAATGGAGCTCAGGAGATAAAAGCAATGGGCAATTTATGGACTCTGCGGGATTCGCACCCGCGACCCCCTCGTTGCGAACGAGGTGCTCTACTACTGAGCCAAGAGCCCTTCAATGAATGCCGCAATTATTTTATATCCGCATAATAAAAAACTTTCCCAATCAGCCCATGCTCCTGTATAAGCTTTCCTTCTGCTTCTGCTCCATCGGCATTATCCTTTCCCTGGCGTTCGAGAAGGCGAGGTCCGCATAGGACCTTATGGCATAGCCCTTTCTCAGCGACTCGTTAATGCCGCTTATGCACCTGTTGATAGAAGCTACTGCCTCTGTGTTATCCCTGCTTATTTTTACCTCGAAATCCGCACATTTTTGCCTGTGCTTCTCGAGCGACTTCAGCCTTTTGTCAAGTCTGCCCGTTATCGCTTTCTCGACTTTTTCGAATCGCTTGTTCCAATCGCAGAATTCCGCTATGATGGCCATAAACTCCTGCCTTGTTACTCCTCTTCTGGCCATGCCCACCATCCTGTCATAATCGGAATTCCTGAGCCTGACATACAGCTCCAGCGCCAGCTTCTCTATTGCCGCCACGCTCTTCCTCTCATCGCGCAGATTGCCCACCCCAAGGCTCTTTTCGCTCAGAGTTGAGTAAGCCTCGTTAATCAGCTTCATCATCTCTTCCGCATTTTCCTCCTTGCTTATGTCAGGGTGGTACTCCTTTGCCCTGCTTATGTACGCGCTCCTTATCCTTGCCTTGTCAGAGGTCGGCTTTATGCCAAGAGCTGAGAAATACCTTTTGATGTCCTTGTCGTCTCCGCCCCCCGGGGCCATGTGTTCTATCTCCCTGTCTATGCCCTCTTCAAGCGCATCGGCCTTCCTATTGAGGGCTTTAGCCTTTTTCTCCACGCTGCCCCTTCCGAATACCGAGCCTATGCCTCTTATAACTGAAAACGACATTGCCATCAACAGTGCATAAAAATTTAATCCATCGCTGCAATATTATACCGGTTCCATGGTTAATAAAGCATCGCTGGAAAGGCTTTTTGGGAGGATACTCAAGGAAATAGTTCCCACAAAGCGCGAAATAGACGACCTCACCGAATATTCGAATGAGCTCATGGGCAGGCTCAAGGACGTAATGCCAAAGGACGTCGAGATAATATTGGCAGGCTCCGTTGCGCGAGGAACACAGATAAGGGGGAAATCGGACATTGACATATTCCTTCTATTCCCAAAGTATCTCGAAGAGAGAAAAATGGAAAATGATGCAATAAGGCTTGCCAAAAAGGTAGTCTCCAAAAGCCGAGGCGAGAGCTATGAAATAAACTATGCCGAGCACCCCTACCTGAAACTCAGGAACGAGAGAAGAGGCATATACGCCGACATAGTTCCAGCATTCAAGATCAGGGATTCTAGCGAGCGCGGCAGCTCTGTGGACCGCACACAGCTTCACAATATCTTCGTGCTCGAAAACCTGGATGACAGGCAGAAGAACGAGGTCAGGGTACTGAAATATTTACTTCAGCGCCACAACATATACGGTGCGGAATCCAGCAGGCACGCGTTTTCAGGATACCTGTGCGAGCTGCTGATGGCGCACTATAAAAGCCTACTTGCGCTTCTCGAAGGGATTTCTTCGTCAAAGCTCCCACTTTTCATAGACGTAAAGGAAAACACAGAGCTTTCCGGCCCGTCCGTGCCGAAAGAGGAGGAAAAGAGATTCAACTCACCTCTCATAGTAATAGATCCAACCGATAAGAACCGGAACGTCGCAGCAAGCGTATCGCAGGAATCCATTTCCAGGCTTGTGCTCGTTGCAAGGGAGTTGCTGTCCAATCCTTCGGAAAGCGCGTTTTATGGGTTCAAGTATTCTGACGACAAGAAAGTGTCGCAGCTGTCAAAGTTAATAAAGGCGAACGGCATCCAGCTGAATGCACTGTGCTTTAAGCTAAGCAGCATATCCGAGGACACGTTGTGGCCGCAGCTGGAAAAGCTGAAAAACAGGATAGAGCACGAGGCCGACACCAACGGCCTGAATATAGTGCTCTCGTTTTCAAGGATAGAATCCGGCACCGGGGCGATTGCCGTGCTGTACAATCCGCAAAGGCTCGGAATCAGAAAGGTAATGGGTCCAGACGTCACGATAAGGGTTGCCGCTGACGAATTCATCAGAAAGCACGGGGGCCCGATGAAGATCGGCGTTGAAGGCACCAAGCTGTTTGCATTGGAAAAGCCGAAATATGCAGACATGAACGATATGCTCTCGAAGATATTGTCGGACAAGAGGTTCCTTTTCACCAAGGACATTAAAAAGAGCCAATGCAAGCTCTATTCAAAAGATATTCCGGTGCAATACGCTCTTGTCGTATACCACGGGCTTGCAGAAAGGCTTAACATATGAAAATCAGAATCCGAGCTTGTTTCCGTCCAGTATGAGCCTTTCCAGCTCTACGAACTTGTCAATATCTATAGATTTCGGCCTTTTAGGTTTCTTTCCGGAGGCAACTCCAACCAAATAGCTCATGAGCCGTTTCTTTTCGCCGTCGCTTTCCGCTTCGTAAGTCTCGCCGCACTTTCCCTTTATCCTAACACCTATGTCATCGTATGCCTCTGCAAGGAGGTTTTCACGTATCTTCGCCTTTGCATAACGCCTTCTCTCCAGCCGCCTTTCCAGCACTGGCAGGCTCTGCCTGAGGACTATGCATATGTTTGGCTTCAATCCAGTCTCCGGCAAAAGGTGCCCGACTACGATGCAAACTCCCTTTTTTCCAACCGCTTTCTTCATCGAGCGTTTGAGCACTGCCGGTTTGATTATCCTGGAGCCGAACTCGTCAGTTCCGCCATAAGCGTTTTCGGAATCGACTATGTCGTTTATCTCTATTATCTCTGCAGCTATGCCAGCGGAACTGAGCTTATCGCGCAGTCTTTTGGAGAAATAGCTTTTTCCCACACCAGGAGTTCCGGTTACGCCTACGAGGAGCGCATCAGGCTTTCTGCTCTCCATCCGCGCTACCCTGGCTCTTGAAATAGCTCTCGACGCCATCCATTATGATATTCAGCTCGTCCTTCGCCTGGTCTAGATCCATGTAGTCGTTCTGCTCGAGGGACACGTTTACGACATAATTCTTTTGCCCGTCGAAAAGCCACTGCCCCAAGTTGTACGTCTTATAAGTAGTTGAAAAGTCCGCCACAAAGCTTGAAGCGGCCGCAAGCTTGGTTATCAAGGCAGTCAAGCCGCTGTCTATGTTGTTTACGTAAATGACCTCCTCGTTGTCTACGTTCCTGTCAATGCTGACCGGCTTTATTACAGGTATGTTGTTCTGCTTCGCGAGCATTGCAATGCTCTGGGCAAGCTGCTTGCTTATCGCATCGCATTTCAAGCCATCCTTTTCGAAGTTCTTTTTTTCGTCTTCAAGCCCCTTAATCGTCGTTGCAACGTAATCGTCGACTTCCTCGCGTATGCTGCCGAACGTGGCCCCGATGTCCTTTTTGGAGACGTAAAATGCAGGATTTATAAGTATGTCTTTAAGCGCTATCCCGTATTTGTCATTTATTACAGGGGCTAAGCTTTCTATAAGGTCGTTCGTATTTTCACTCCACGGAACATCATTAACATCTTCAGCCATAAAATCCACCTTGTTTCAACATGTTACTAAAAGCTCTTAAAGATATAAATCCTTATCTATCCTGCATATCAAAATTGGTGTTTCATTGGCAGCTGTCGAGCCAAAAGAGAGGGTGCTGAAGGACATAAGCATGTTCGATGACAGCCTGAGGCTTATTTCTGGCACTGCTCTGGACGATAAAATGTCATCAGTCGTGGAGATGGCAAAGCTCTACGCTTCGGATGCCAAAAGCTATCTGGACAAGGGCGACATACTGACCGCGTTCTCCTGCATATCCTACGCCCACGGCCTCATGGATTCCATACTGTCGCTGGTGGGTTTGAAATGAACTACACGGAGGGCAGTGCCACCATAGCGGACGGGAAGGCCTTCATAAATCCCAAGGCCAAGCTTTCGCGCGATGCTACCATAGCGTACGCCAGGCTTCAGCCCGGAATAAAGAACGCCCTGGATGCGACATCCGCAACAGGCATAAGAGGAATAAGATACTGCAAAGAGCTTGGCCTCGAAGAGGTCACGCTGCTGGAAATAAACAAAAGTTCTTACGGATCCCTCAAGTCCAACGTGGAATCGAATTCATTGAAAAACGCAAAACACGAGAATATCAGCGTCCAGGAGTTCTGCAACAGGGAACAGCCGATGAAATTCGATATGATAGACGTTGATCCGTTCGGCAGTCCAGCCCCATACATGTTCGACATACTGAAGGTGGCGCACGAAAACAGCATCATAGCCTTTACCGCAACCGATACTGCGGTGCTGTGCGGCGCGCACCTGTCTGCGTGCATAAAAACGTACGACGCAGTGCCCATGCACAACGAGCTGGGCCATGAAGCAGGGATTAGGATACTCATAGGCTTCTTTGCGCGCCTTGCCGCTCAGTTCAATTATGGCGTAGAGCTAGGGCTTTCCTTTTCTTACATGCACTACATGCGCGCGATTGTAAAGCTAGTCAAGGGCAGCAAGGCGGCCCTTTCCTCTGTGAAAAAGCTTGGGTTCGCTTACAAGTGCCGCAAGTGCGGCTGGGTAGGCAGCGAGCAGGGGCCTTTCACCAGGATAAGCAGATGCCCGCTATGCAGCTCGGAAATAGAAACGTCAGGAAGGATGTGGCTCGGGAGCTTAATCGACGATGATTTGAGGCCCGAGCTTGCAAAAAGCATGGGCGAAGTAATGGGTTCAGACAAGCGCGAATACAAGTTCATGGAATCCCTTGCCCTTGAGCCGGACATGCCGTTCTACTACAGCATTCCAAAGCTCACAAAGCTCATGCACCTGCCTTCTATAAGCGAGCTCGTCCTTGCAAAAAGGCTTGTAGAAGCCGGCCACGTTGCCTCCACTACTCATTTCGAAAAAAACTGCATAAAAACAGATGCAACCATAGAAGAAATAAAAGCCGCGATAACCTCTATTTCTAAAAACGGCGCTTAATCGGAACTTACGGCAGTTTAAAAAGGTTTCTGTAGTGCCATTGCTTTTTGTAGGGGTAAAAACGGCCAGGCTGCAATTATTAACGGAATTTTTTATCCCTGCAAAAGTATATATAGTGGTTAAAACAAAATACTAATGAAGTGGGTGCAAAAACAATGTGGGGAAAACAATGGGGGAATATAAAGCGGGAGTCATACCTTGCGAAAGATGTGGCGTAGCCACATACAGTCCTTCGGACAGGGTCATGAGGCCCAAGGGCAGTGCGTACTGCAAGGATTGCGCTGCCAAGCTCGGCCTCGACCGTGCTGAAAAGAACCTCTGCGCGATATGCGGCAAGATTTTGAAAAGGGAAGAAGTAAAGATGGTCCTGCCTTCAAAATCTTTCGGCGACGTGGTAATACCTCTGGAGAGCCGTCTGGCATGCATCGAATGCTATTCTTCGATGGCAAGCAGGGTTAAATCCAGACCGGCAATCGCAAAGCGCAGGAACGAAAGAGCTTCTATAAAAAGAGCGCTGCGCGAGAGCGTAGTGCAGCAAATGATGTGAAAGGCGGCATTGGAATATTGTAAAGCTGCCTTTTCTTTTTTCTTTTTAAATTATAAGATAGGTCTTATGCGCGACCTATTCCATGAGAATAACGCATCGATTTTTTACAACCGCAATCGATAAAAGGAATCAGAAAAAATAAGAACCAAGAACAGAAACAGGATAAAAATAAAAAGGGGAAAAAGAGCAATGTCTCTTTATCTCCTGCTGGCCTTCACGACCACCATGTGGTATTCGTTCTCGTACCCTATCGCTTCCTTGAGCGCATTGGGCTCTATCGCTATGGTGCTGTCCGAATACGGATCGTTTATGTAAAACGAATCCTCGTCATATCCCTTAACGACTATCCAGTGCGGAGACGAGTCCAGATACGGGTTTATCTTGTTCGCATCTACCAGAAGTATCGGTATGTTGCCGTTGTTGATTGTGTTCTTCACGGTATTCACCGTGACAATCCCGTGCACTTCCTTTATGCCGGCTGCCTTGGTCTTCTCCTTGATCTCGTTGAATGATGACCTCAGCGTGTCAAGGTTTATGCCTTCGTAAACCGCGAGCTTGCGCTCGTATCCCTCGTCCTTCTGGTTGCTGCTGACTATGTGCAGCTTGGCCCCTCTCTTTGTCATCGCGTATGCCAGCCCGTACTTCGATCCATGCCATACGCTACCGTTGACGGCTTCGTTCCATATGGAAAATTCATCCTCCTTCTTGGGCTTGAAATTTTTGTTTATGTACTTAAGCACCATTATGGCGCATGCCGCAGAGCTAGTGAATTCTTCCGACTGTGCATAATTCGGTATTTCGTAAAGCTTCCCCTTGGCCGTTTTTCTCCTTGTCTTATGCTGTGACTCATTTTTCGCCATTTATAACACCTCGGTAAACGTAATCATTGGGTTAAAGCAGGAGTAAATGTTATGTGCAGGGAGGGAGATTTGTCCATAAATATTATTTTGAACTCCCGTAGACCTAAGCCAACGGATCTTGAGTCCGTCGCGTTTGACCAGGCTCCGCCATCCCTGCGCAGTATAGTTTGCCTGCGTTAAATAAATAATGTTTTGCATTGCTCTCTGATGTATCATCAGTATTCCACTTGAAGATTTCAGTATTTTAATATTTATACGTTCCCATGAAATTTTTTACGCAGTATTTAAAGCTTTCCACATTATCAGAGAGAAAATTTCTTACGGCAATGTCAAACCCAACAACGCGTGCCGTTGGCGAAACAAAAGGCATAAATGCGTAAGGATAAATAATCTTGGCGTCAATAAATAAGCGCGCCTTAGTGGTGTAACGGCTAGCACGGAAGACTGTGGATCTTCAAGCCCGGGTTCAACTCCCGGCTAAGGCCTTCAGAAAAGGTGGATCGCCCACCAGCGCATGAACTTCTTTATCCTTATCTTCGTCGGGCTGGTGTTCTTCTTTATGTCCTTTACCATTACCTTGTACAGCACCTTCTCCTGTGCGTCGAGCTTGCCCTCCTTCACTATCTCCTGCTTCTTTCCGTCGACAATCTGCGTCTCGGTCTTGCTTATGACGTCCTTCTTTACCATCGAGTACCATTCGTCGAGCGAACTGCCGCTGCTGTCCTTGTCCTTAAGCACGGCCAACATGTCTGCCATCGTCAGCTTGCGCTCCTTCCTGTACTGGTACTCGTGCAGCAATGGCCTCATAGCCGCCTTGTCGCATATCCTCTTTATGTCCGCAGGCGAATAACCGCTTGTAGCCCTCGCCAGCCTTCCGTACTTCAGGCCCTCCCTTGGCTTGTTGTTTGTGTAAAGCTTGAAAAGCTCCTTTCTGTCCTTGTAATTCGGCGGCGCTATGTAAACGCTGTCGCCAAACCTTCCGCTCCTCTTCAGCGCAGGGTCTATGTCCCACGGCTGGTTCGTTGCGCCTATGACAAATATGCCTTCGGGATTGGTCTGTATGCCGTTCATTTGAGTCAGGAATTCATTGACGGCCATCCTCATGGAGCTGTTGTTGTCTCCACCGCCACCGCCTCCCCTTTTGACTCCGAGAGCGTCGAGCTCGTCGAAAAATATTATGCATGGTGGATTCTTCCTGGCCTGGTCAAATATCGCCCTTAGGTTCTTTTCAGTATTTCCAGTATACATGTCCACTATCTGGTTTATCTGGGCAACTATGACATTGGCCCCGGCTTCTCCGGCTATGGCATTTACCGTGTGCGTCTTTCCGGTTCCTGGAGGTCCGTACAAAAGCAATCCGAGGCCCAGCTCCTTCCCATACTTCTTGAAAAGCTCTGGGTGCTGTATCGCCAGCACGACGTTGTCATGTAAATACGTTTTTACCTTCTCGAGCCCTATTACCGAATCGAACTTCGTATTTGACTTGTAAAACGGCAGCTTCTTTATCTGGCCCTCTTCTATGACCTCTTTCTCCTCTTCGGGCTTCTGCACCTGCTGCGTCTGCTGGATTCCTCCCTTCGTCGTCCCTGTATTCGAAAGGTCCACGTGCATAAGCGAGTCTATGTGTTCCAGCCTGCTCTTTGCCTCTGAATAGTTCTGGTCTATCGAAAGCGACTTTTCGTACCAGTATTTCGCTCCCACCAAATCGTTGCTCGCCTCAGCCATGTCGCCGTAAAGAAGTGGCGCATCGGGGCTCTTGGGCTCAAGCTCCATGACCTTCTGCAGGTCGGCCTTTGCGTCTTCATATTTGTGCATCAGCCTTTCTGTCAGAGCCCTGTTGAAATAAGCGTCCGAATATTCAGGATCTATCTGTATTGCCGCGTTGAACTCGTCTATCGCCTCGGTAAACTTGCTCGATTCGAACAGCGAATTGCCCTTCCTCCAATGCTCCTTGGCTTCGGGATTGACCTCCCTCTTGCCGTTGCTTTCTTCAGCCATCAAAAGTCACTTTAAGTACATACGAGCTATTAGTAGCTTGTATATTCTCCTATTTAATGTTTTTTGTTTCCTAGGCCAGACCTCCCGTCAAGCAGTTCGTTAAGGTTCCTGTCGACACTGCTTATTCCCTTGTCGCTTCTCCTCCTGTTCGTGAATTTTACGTTTTTGAACCATTTCGAAAGTTCCCTGACCGTGGCATTGAGGCTTGCCATCTCTTCGGACCTTATCTTGTACTTTCCATTGAGCTGCCTGACAACGAGCTCGCTATCGGATATGAAAACCAGTTCGGCGTTTTCCGGACTGCCCAGGTTTGCCTCGCACCATTCGAGAGCCTTTATGACTGCGGTGTACTCGGCGAAATTGTTGGTCCTTATTCCGTTGTAAAAGTTCTTGCTTATTATCTCCTTTCCGCTGTCGTCGAAAACAGAAAATCCGGAAGCGCTTTCGCCAGGATTTCCGCGCGCCGCTCCATCCGTATATATGGTATATCTTAATCCATCCTTGGCTCTTCCAGCGTTCATGCAAACCCTTGTCACATTATATAGAGGTTTTGCTGCGTCACCTATAAATTATTGCTCCTCCACATTATCTACTGGCACTTGTGTGTCGCGGTGTTTGGGTGAAAAAACTTACGCTCAGGGAAGGGGAAGAGCTTGTGCATGCTGCAAGGAATGCAATAGAACTGACTCTCAAGAGCCCGATCGCAAAGAAGACGGTAGTATATGAAAGCCTAAAAGATTTCGATTGGCCTTCAGGCGCATTCGTGACGCTGTCGCACTACCCTCTCGGGGCCCTGCGCGGCTGCGTAGGATTTCCGCGCCCTTCAACCACACTTGGCAAGGCCGTAGTCGACTCTGCCATATCTGCGGCGTTCGACGACCCAAGGTTCGTTTCGGTGTCTTTCAACGAGCTCACTGAGCTGATAATAGAAGTAAGCGTTTTGTCGGAACTCGAGCCGATGTCAGGCACGGAAAAGGAAAAGCTCAAGTCAATAAAGATAGGCAGGGACGGCCTGATGATAGAGTATGGCATATACAGCGGGCTTCTGCTGCCAGTGGTTGCCGTTGAAGAGAAATGGAACGCCGAGGAGTTTCTAGACGCAGTGTGCGAGAAGGCCGGCATACCTGTGGATTACTGGAAGCAGAAAAACGTAAGGCTCTACAAATTCACTACCCAGGTATTCAAGGAGGAGGAGCCGATGGGGAAAGTAACTGAGGTAAAATAATCTCTAAGCTAATTAAAGCTTTTCTCACATAATAATTTGTTTCTGGGGGCTCGTAGCTTAGCATGGTTGGAGCGTCCGACTGATAATCGGAAGGTCGAGAGTTCAAATCTCTCCGGGCCCAATAATACCTATAAAACCTATTAGTTTAAGCACCCCTAAAGCGAGTGCCAGAACTCCTATCGCTATGAGAGCGTATGGGAA
>JAKAUR010000009.1 GCA_021827665.1 Microcaldota archaeon | reverse complement strand
AAACCGAGTAGTTTTTTGGGGAATAACCTGCTTGAATTCAGAGATGGGGAGATTATTGCGCCGCTATCGGAAAGGCTCAGCGTATCCGTACGCGAATCAAGTACTATACATTCGCACGCGGCAGTAAGAAACGGAGTGGTTTACGTAAAGCTCGGAAGTACCGGCAGCAGGGCCGTATCGGATTTGGTATCAAGGGCGCTGGCAAGGCATTATGCCGGTTACGTCGGAAACTATGTTAAAGAGTGGAACAAAAAGTTCGGCAGCGAGCTAGGCAGGATAAGCGTGAGCAGGGGCCTTACCATATGGGGATCCTGTTCGCCGAAGAACAACATATCGATAAACCTGAGGCTTCTTTTCCTTGACAGGAAATTCCTTGATTACGTAGTAGTGCACGAGCTTTCGCACACGAAGGCAAGATCACACTCGAAAAGGTTCTGGGAGATAGTGGCGAAGTATATCCCGGAATACAAATCCGTGAGAAAGGAGCTGAAGATCGCAGGAGCAAGGATAGACACTGAATTTAAGCAGGGTGCGAGCGGCTCCGCTGCGGATGCGGAAGAGGTAAAAAAGGGCGCCGCAGAAACGGCACCCGAAACAGAAGAAGGAAAGAATGAGATTGCGCCGGCATCAGGCCAGCGCAACATGCTTGATTATTTCGGTTGAGACATCAGCCGAAAAGTCCTGCAAGTCCGCTTGCGGCTTCCTCCTCTTTCTTTTCCTCCTTGGCTGCTTCCTTCTTCTCCTTTGCAGGGGCAGCTGACGCAGGTGCCGCAGCGGGTGCTGCCACTTGCATGCTTTGAGCGTTCTTTATTATGTCCTTTATGTTGAGCCCCTTCAGGGATTCGACGACAGCCTTGGCCTTTGCCTCGTCCGGAGAGAATCCGGCAGCCTTCACCACGTCCATAAGCTCCTTCTCGTTCACTTCCTTTCCAGCTGCGTCAAGCAGCAGTGCCGCGTATACATATTCCATACTTTTCACCGTTTATCGTTAGTGCAAATTCTTTTTTACAGCGTATATTATTTATTCCTTGACGTTGCCATCGAGGGCCTTGGCATGCAGGGAAGCCATCTCTACGAGCTTCTCCATTATGCCGGTGTCAGGCACCTTGCCCTCGATCCCAAGCGCCATCGCCTCGTTGTACGCGTTCGCTATGAAGCGCTCTATCGTGTACCTGTTGACCATCTTTCCTTCATAGCTTATTGCCAGGGCGCTCGAGAAGGCCTTCGCGATGTCCTTTGACACGCTCTCGGTGTTTATGCTGAAAACGTCCTTTGTGTACCTGAGCCCCTCGTTTAGCATCAGGCTGGGCTCTATGCTTGCCTTGAAGGGCATTATGTCAAGAGTGTGCAGCGCCTTTGCAACCGCCAGGCTTATGACTCCTCCCTTGGGCACTATGACCTTGTCCTTTGATATGACGACCTTTCCCTTGTCAATCTTGACGTCTATGCCGGCGCTCTTTAGCTCTGTTACCGCCTGTCCGGGCTGCAGCGTCGTTTCCCCGCCCTTTATCTCTATGTCGGCAGGGGCTATCTGCTGCGGTTTTGCCGCCAACTTTATTGAGCTGGACACGAACTTGTTGTAAATCTCGAACGGATTCGAGTTGCTGAGCAGTATCGCAGTGGTTCCGTCGAGCATCTTTGCAAGCTCCTTTCCGTTCTTGCTTCCTTCCAATACCCTCACGAGCAGGGACTTCTTGCCTGTTATGAACTTGACTTCGGAGCGCATGTTGTTCCTTGATGACTGGAGCAATCTGTCCGGGATGCCGCTGAGCGGCACTATGCCTATGAGCTTGTAGCTGTCAACGAGCTTTATGTGCTCTTCGACGAATTTCTTTTTTTGTTCCAACGTAAGCATTCAAACACCTTAAAGGATCTTTACCGGCGGGCTCATGGTGAGCTTGACGTAAGCCGACTTTATGTTCTGCTTCCCGAGCTTCTTTGCAAGGGAGTTTATAACCTCGTCTATGTTTGCCGATATCTTTTCAAGCGGCATGTCCTCCTTTCCAACCATGCAGTGCACCGTGGGAAGGTACTTGCCCTTGCTCCTTAGGTACACTGACTTGCTGACAGAGTTTATCATAGATTCGACGTCAGTGCCTATCAAAGGCTTTGGCATCTTGTTCTTTGGCCCGAGGAACGAACCCATGCTCCTTGCTACGGAAGTCATGAGGCTAGGCTGGGCAATCATCTCGTAGTTGAGCAGCGCGTTCAGCTGCGCCTTGTCGGATGCTATTCCCTGTATCTCGCTTCCTGACACCACGCGTACTCCAAGAGCCTTGGCCTTCGCGCTTATGTTGCTGTCATCTGCGAACACGAGCACTTCGCTCTGCTTTCCCTTTCCGTTGGGAAGCAGCACCTGAAGGTTCAGCTTGTTCTCCTGCTTGGAGAAGTCTATGCCCTTGAAATTTACGGCGAGCTCCACGCTCTGCTTGAACTTTCTCTTTCCTTTGTTCTCTTCTATCAAAGCCCTTAGCTTTTCCAATTGCTCTTGTTCCATTTAAGCTCCCTCCTGCAACGCTGCAGTAACTGCGGGAAAAGCAGTATATTAAGCAAAAGGTTTATGTTCCCAATGTTTATAAATTTTTTGGTATTTTTGGATATTTTGCGCGATAGTGCGTTCTGCTGCTTTGTATTTCATTTGTTATATGAAGTATCAGGTTTCGAATAAAGATTCAGCGGTCGCTGGCATTTGCAACCGCGTTCCCGTTCTACCTGACATACATCAGCAGGAGCGACAGCATTAAGATTCACTGAAGGTTGTCCTTGTAGAAGTCCAAGACCATGCGCCATGCGTCCTTTGCCGCCTTCTCGTTGTATATCTGCGGCCTTGTGTCGTTGAAGAATGCGTGGTACGCGTGCGGGTACACTTTTATCGTTGTTGGCTTCTTTGCTTCGGCCAGAACCTTGAATAGTTCATGGACCTTTGAGGTTATGTGCATGTCTTCTCCTGCATATATTCCAAGCACTGCATTCTTGACGTTCTTTGCCTTCTCTATCGGTTCCGGATTCTCGCCGTAGAATATCACGACAGCGTCAACCTTCCCTGTGCAGCCCAAGTTTATCGACATGCCTCCGCCGAAGCAGAAGCCTATGCTGCCTATCCTTCCATTGACGCTGGGATGCTGGTTCAGGAAATCGACCGCGCTCGACAGATATTGCGTCAAAAGCTCCGTGGGCCTGTTCATGAAAAGGGTTTGGTATACCCCGGATATGGCCTTCTGGTCTTCGGGGCTCAGCTTGGCCATCTGCTCCGCCCTGTATGCCTCGTCCCTCTGCTTTTCAGGAGGTATCGACATTATGAAGTTCATGGTTTTCATTATGCCCTCCTTTGTTATTGTCTGGGAAAGCTTTTTGCTTGTGAAAAGGTCCGGGGCAAGCACGACATAACCCTGCGTGGAAAGCCTTTTGGCTACGTCCCTTATGTGGTCGTCGAGGCCGAATATCTCGTGTATCATGACTACGCCTGGGTGCTTGGCGTTGTCGTCAGGAATGGATAGGAACGCGCTGATCTCATCGTTATCTATAGTCTTGTATTTCAGCTCTTCGATTTTAAGCTCCATGCAACCACAATGCATGTTGCGCGGTTAAAGATAATATTAGTTTTGAGGTAAGTTTTGTAGTGCAATAAATCTTTTGCCGCAACACAAAATCAATAATAATTTAACATAGGCATCTTTATTGCATTTTCAAGTGGTTATATGGTAGACGATTTTAAGCTCGAAAAATTGAAAAAGCTGCAAAAGATAGGCATAAACCCTTACCCGTATTCCTTCAAGCAGAAGGCGCATGCAGGAGAGATAAAAAAGGATTATAGCAATTGGGAGGGAAAGGAGACAAGCGTAGCCGGAAGGGCGCTCAGCATAAGGCACATGGGCCAGCTGTATTTCATAGACCTTCTCGACCAGAGCGACAAGATACAGGTTCTGGCCGCATCAAACATAACCGACAAGGAATCGTTCGAGCTGCTCGAGCTAATAGATTCCGGAGACATCATCGGGATAGAGGGCAGGATCAACAAGACAAAGAGGGGAGAGATAAGCGTAGAGGCAAAAAAGATATCAGTGCTTGGAAAGTCCCTGCGCCAGCTCCCGGAAAAGTTCCACGGGCTGAACGACACCGAGATAAGGTACAGGAAGAGATATCTTGATCTTGTTGCAAACCCGGAAGTCAGGGGCTTCTTCACCACAAGGGCGAGGATACTCAGCTTCCTAAGGAACTTCCTAGACAGCAGGGGCTACGTTGAATTCGAGACACCCATACTCCAGCCAACGTACGGAGGCGCGAATGCCGAGCCGTTCAAGACAAGGTACAATGCCCTGGAAAGCGAGTTCTATTTGAGAATATCCGACGAGCTCTACCTAAAGAGGCTTATAATAGGCGGCTTCGAGAAGGTTTACGAGGTTTCCAAGGACTTCAGGAACGAGGACATAGACTCTACGCACAACCCGGAGTTCACGCAGATAGAGTTCTACGAGGCTTACAAGGACTACAACGACTTCATGGAGATGACCGAGGAAATGCTTTCAAAGCTCGTGAAGGAGCTCTTCGGCACGTACAAGGTAAAATACCAGGGCAAGGAGCTCAATTTTGAGCCTCCGTTCAAGAAGGTTTACTGGGTTGAGGAGATAAAGAAGAAAACGGGCATAGACCTTGCTGAATTGACCGACGAAGAAGCCAAGGAGATAGCGAAGAAGGAGAAGCTCGAGATAGGCATAGTCAACGCGTACCACGTGGCTGATGCGCTTTTCGACAAATACGTGAAGCCCGAGCTTTTCGACCCTGCTTTCGTGCTTGACTTTCCTGCTTATATGTGCCCGCTGACAAAGGACAAGCGCGGCAACCCCAAGCTGAGCGAGAGGTTTGAGCTCTACCTTGCGGGCAAGGAGGATGCCAACTGCTATTCTGAGCTGACCGACCCGATAGAGCAGAGGAGGAAGTTCGAGGATCAGGACGCGGAGAGGAAGAAGGGCGATGCCGAAGCCCCTCCTAGCGATGAGGATTTCCTAGAAGCCATAGAGTACGGGATGCCGCCCACAGCAGGCCTCGGAATCGCAATAGACAGGCTGGCAATGGTACTCACCGACAACATATCCATAAAGGAGGTGCTGGCTTTCCCGGCGGTAAGGCCCCTCCCGCAGGATAAGGATGCCTGAAGAAACGCATACGCATAGTAATGGCTTTTGATTGCTTTAGCATGCAGTAAATGCAAACTGGTTGCCCTCCATGCAACTTTTCCATAAGGGAGAATATTTAAAATTCAATTTTATAGCATAATTGATAGGTATGGAAATAGGCTCTGATTATATCATAAAAAACATAGCGTCAATATACGATAAATATCAGATAATGCCGCAATTGGGCCTGCACATGCTACGGGTTGCGTCAGTAGGGGCATTGATATACGACAGCTGGCAAGGCCCTGAGATACACAAAAAAGACATAGTAGCGGTTCTTTTGATACATGACCTTGGCAATATCGTAAAATTTACAGGGCTTGATGAGCATTGGGAAGGAATTCGCCAGAGTATTATAAAAAAATACGGAATGGACGACCACGAAGCAACGAATAAAATTGCCATGGAATTGGGTGTGGAACCGAGATTGTATTATCTGCTTGAAAAGCAGGGCAATCTTTTAGGCAATAAGGACTTGGTTCTTAGCTCAGATGATTACGACCTTAAGATATGCTGCTACTGCGACTGGAGGGCAGCGCCGTATGGAATAGTAAGCATAACGGAGAGGCTAAACAACCTTATAGAAAGAAAACGAGGATTGCCTGTAGAAAAGATATATGCTTCACTAAAAGAATCGGTAATAGACCTTGAAAAACAGGTATTTTCCAACACCTCAATAAAACCGGAAAGCATAACAAACGAAAGCGTCAATACGAAAGTTAATTTGTATGGGAAAGACTGGCTAAAAAACAGGAGCCATGGCAATAAAAACGTCAGTAAAAGTTAGTAAAGCACAGTTATCATTGGCCAAGGTAAATTTTGGCTTTTATACCCTCATCCAAGCACATAGCGTTTGCGGCGTTTTGGACAGGTATATGAGCTTTGCACCGCAGGTCGGATTTGGCTTTTATATTTCTGCACACAGAACTGCAGAAATGTATTTAAACGCATCAGTTCCATTTTGCTGTGAAATATAAATATTTGGTGATTATGATGGGAGGCGGAGGAGGCTGCTAAAAGTATAAAACATATATTCTTTATTGTAGTTTTTGTTAATTACTGATTTTATATAGTATTGATCCTTTTATTCCTAGTTTTCTGTAACTAAAGCTCCCTACGAGAAACTTTGTTATTAGAGAGGTTTCTATTTTTGTGCCTTTTGTGGATAAGTTTAGATCTTGCTCTATTAATTCTACATCACCATCTTTATATGAGGGTGAAACATGAATAAGCCCATAAGGAGAGCCGATGTCACCTTCGAATATGTATTTGTTTAAGGGTCCGTCGTTATCATCTAACGCGTTTGAGAGCCATCCCCTTCTGTGCTCTAAAAATTTTTTTACATTCAATTGTTTTACTATGAACACTGCAGTGTCTTTTATTGGAGGAGTTTGCATTGCGATTGTCGTTCTTAGTATCATTTTGCTTTTCAGGAGCTGCTGGTATGCGTAGAGCGCAAAGCATTCTTAAATGGCATATACAAAACTAAACATGCAGTGGCAGAAACGTATTTAAACGCATCAGTTCCATTTTTGTTTGAAATATAAATATTTGGTGATTATGATGGGAGGAGCTGGAGGATGCTAGAGATATATTTCAGAAAGGTATATACCTATTTTTGTTCGTTTTCCAATTCATTTTGATAGATTTTATATGTGGCTGATTCATTAGTTTCTAGTTTTCTGTAACTGAAGTTTCCAACTAAAAATTTCGATATTATGGAAGTTTCAATTTCTATACCTTTTGTCGATATATAAATACTATTTTCCAATTTCTCTATATCGCCGTCTTTGTATGAAGGTGCAACTTGTATCGCCCCATAGGGGGAACCAATATCTCCAAAAAACACGTATCTGTTCAGAAGTTCGTCCTCGCTTCTTAATGCGTCAAACAACCATCCCTTTCTGTGCTCTAAAAATTTCTTTACGTTCAATTGTTTTACTATGAATACCACAGTGTCCTTTATTGGAGGAGTTTGCATTGTCATAGTTACTCTGAAAATCATCTCGCTCTTCAGGAGCTGCTGGTAGGTGTAGAGCGCCGATCCTTCGTTTAGGCTGTATTTTCTGTCTATTTCTATGAAAGGGATTAGGCCGTCCCTGTTCAGCTCTCTCAGCGTTGCATATTCCCTAAGCAATATCTGGTCCTTTTGCTTTCGCGGCTGGTCCCTGCTCCTGTGCCAGACCCTCTGCTCCAGCGTTGCCATGAATTCGTCCCTTATAGGTATGAAGCCTATGCCCTGCGTGTAATAGCTTGCAAACCACTCTGCAGTGCAATCCGCGAGTACATCGCCCTTCCTTATTTCGTAGATCAATTGCTCCGCTTCGAACGGGTCCTTCGCAAGGAAGAAGATGAAAAGGTCATAGGCACCTCTTGCAAGAAACGCAAGCTGCACGTTGGGATTTGCCTCCATGGCCTTCTGCAGCTTTTCTACATTTGGCCTTTTGTCCTTGAATTTTGCGATGGCGATGAACTTTGAAAGGCCGAAATGGCTGAGAAAGCCTGGCTCTATCGTATATCTTATGCCGTATTTCTTTTCAAGCTTCTTTATGTAATACGAGGTTTGGCCATACTGAAGGCCCATTTTTCTTGCTATTCCCGCAACTCCAATCCTTGGGTTGGAACTCAGCTCTTTCAGTATTATATTCTCATAAACGCTCTCCAGTTTGGAGGTTTGCTCCTTGTACTCTGCGCTGGACCTCTTTTTTATATATTCGTCCAGATTGTTTGCGCTTTTCGTGAGGTTTTTCCTTCTCATCGGAGCGATGAAATTGCCTTCTTTGTCTATATGCCCAAGGTAGAAAGTAATTATGGTAGGCTTTCTTCTCTCAGGGTCCCATTTCGATAGGTTCTCGTATAAATAGTAATTTCCCTTTATTTCATGCGCCGCGACGTAGTGCTTGTGCTTTGCCCTTATCTCGTTTAAGGTTGCAAGCGCCTTTTGATTCATCCCGGGCATAATATTAAGTTATAATTGTAATATATAAATATTTCCATAAAAATTTTACTATTTTATGTTTTAACATTTTGATAAAATATAAATGTTAATAATAGTTATATGATTTTAAAACCGAATTAGATAGTATAGTATTATATTATAATTTTTATTGCACCCTTAGCCTATTTATAAAAGAAATGCCTTATTATTACTCAAGCCAGGGGGTCGGGAATGAAACATATGTGCTATATGTCATTTTTCCATGTTCTAGAATGCCCACCATTCGACTTCGCTGCCTCCTGGCTTCCCACCCACATTGTTTCTGCACAGCCTTTTTCTTCAGGATCTTTTTCTTCAAATTTCACGTTAATTGGTATAAAGGGGTAAAAATATGAAAGGGGATAAGAAAAACAATAGAATGTATAGGTTGCGGACAAAGGAGGATTTCCTTCACAGCTTCTTCTTCATAAAGCCGCAGAAGGGAACCGACATAAACGAACTTGCAGATGCGCTCCTCAGCATAGAGGAGGTGCAGGAGGTTTGCGTCACTGAAGGAGACATAGGCTATATGGTCAAGGCCAAGTTTGACGAGAAGACCTATGACAAAGTGGAGAAGTCCATAGCTGAAGTGGCAGGACCTAGGTACGGCAGGTTCCTCAGCGCCATGGAACTGAAAAAGGCGATGAAATGAAGGTAAAGATATTTGAGAGCAGCATAGACAGGAAGGTAAGGGAATACCTTCTCAACGACCCTGAGATAAGGGAGCAATTGGAGAGGTTGCAGGCAAAAATAGTTGACAAATATCTGAAGGAGCGCTATGGTGATTGATTATGATGAGCATATTCAAGATTATGAGGCACAGGAGGCTGGAGAAGTTCCTTGAG
Source organism: Microcaldota archaeon (assembly GCA_021827665.1). GTDB lineage: Archaea > Micrarchaeota > Micrarchaeia > Micrarchaeales > Micrarchaeaceae > Micrarchaeum_A. The sequence continues at coordinate 5,532 of JAKAUR010000009.1, read as the reverse complement.
ATGGATTCTGTGAACGCAAGGCCCGTGGCAATGGTAAGGGAGCGCGAGAACGTCTACAGGTTCGTCTGGGCGGACGAGAAGCAGTAAACCCATTCTGTCCTCTTTATTATGTGGTATCCGGACTGAGTTTTTATTATTTCAGATACCTACCCTTTTTCCAAAAAGAACACAAACCTTTCGAATTCCTTGGCCATTACGCCGCGGCCGAAAAATGGCGCAACGGCGCATGCAACCTTGGGTTAATTTACCCAAAGGGCGCAAAATGACCCAACCCAAAGCTTATGCGGAGGTTTTCCATCTCATTTCTCCCTCCAGCGCATAAGCTTGATTCCTATCAGCGAGAATATTATTATCTCTGTTATAAGCACGGGTATGGCGTAGTACGCCATCGGAGCAAGCCCGAATGCGCCCTGGGCCAGCATTGCAACAGAAGTTATCGGGGATATCATGAATACGTAGAGCAGTGGCTTCGGAAGTATCGTATACGGATAGAATGTCGGGGGCAGCACGGTAAGAAGTATGCTCACTATGCCGGCTATGCCCCAGATGTTCCTTACGTGCTTTATGAATCCGAATATGGTGAACGAAATGGCCATTGTACCGAGAAGAACTGCGACGAGCAGCACTATGAACGCAAGCGTGCTCGTTATTCCGAATATTCCTAGAAGTATCCCTATCGCCGCATATACGGCGAGCCCCGGCAGAGATGATGCGAGATAGCTCAGGCCCATCGCCAGCATATAGTCCGCAGGCCCTATCCCCGTTGCGACGAAGAGGTCCTGGGTCCTCAGCTGCAGCCTCTGGAAAGCCATGTCGCTGCCGCTGTATATGGCGTTCATGGAAACTATTGATATGAAGCCGCCTACAACTGCAAAGTCTATGTACTTGCCTGCCGAGAATATTGTAATCAGGAACAGGAACACCAGCGGATAGAGTATCGACGAGATTATGTACGACGGGCCCCTCTTTATGGACCTTATGCCGTAATACCAGGTAAACGTGCCTATGAATTTAAGATTCAATGTCTACACCCTGCATTATGAAAAGGTCGTCCAAGGTTATTGGCTTTATGACGTAGCCCTCCTTGGCGTATTTCTCGGCTTCCGAGAGCTTTATGTACGTTATCCTTGTGTTGCCTATCACGTATTTCGACTTGGCGCCCCTTGACGATGTTTCGGCCCTGGCCATGCCCTTGAAGCGCTTCAGCAGCGATTCCACTGTGCCCCTTGCGAGCACCTTTCCTGATTCTACCATTATTACGTCCTCGGAAAGCTCCGCTGCTTCTTCCATGTAGTGCGTGGTGAGGACTATGTTGCCCCTCAGCATCTTTATGGCCGACCAGACCTCTATCCTCGAAAGCGGATCGAGCCCCGTGGTTGGTTCGTCGAGAAATATCGTGTCCGCGTTCGCAGCCAGCGCCATGGCTACGAATACCTTGCGCTTCATCCCTCCGCTCAGCATGTCGGAAGGCGTGTCACGCGCGTGCCAGAGCTCAAGCTCCTTCAACGCCCTGGACGCTTCTATCGTAGAATCGCCGAGTGGCATTCCCCTTGCGCACAGGTACATCTTAAGGTGCTCCATTGGCGTCAGATAGCCTATCGGGCTGGCTTCCTGCGGTATGCTGACTATCCTCTTTCGTATCTCCTTCGCATCCTTTATGTTGTCGAGCCCGTCTATCCTTACGGTGCCTGAGCTCTGCAGCAGCTGCGTGGACAGTATCCTCATAAGGGTAGTCTTACCTGCGCCGTTCCTGCCTATTACCGTAGTGAGCCTTTTGTCGATGTCGAAGCTTATGCCCTTGAGCGCGTGGTTCCCGTCGCCGTAGCGCTTCTCAAGCTTTTTAATCTCTATCATCGTAAGCCTTTTTTCTTAATGGTATATAAACCTCTGCGATACGTAATTCTAGAGGCGGGTATACACTTGTGGAAGAGCTTATATGAAACTAAATTTTTTAGAGAGAGCTAAATCATATTTACAGAAAGCCTTAAACGGGCTTGGGAATTAATATGCCTGTGATTTTATGCCAGAAGCAAACGAGCAGATTGTTGAAAAGGGAGACAGCATAGAGGTGTTTTACACAGGTACGCTTGACGATGGAACAATGTTCGATTCAAATGTTGGAAAGGAGCCGCTTGCATTCACCGTGGGCTCAGGGGAGCTGATAAAAGGTTTCGACGAGGGTGTTATCGGCATGAAGCTCAACGAAACCAAGAAGATAGCGATAAAGGCCGCGGACGCCTACGGCGAAAAGCAGGACGAGCTTATAGTCGACGTTCCTGCAGAGAATTTCGGAGAGGGCGACGTAAAGGAAGGAATGGGCGTCAGGACAGAGGACGGCCATGAAGGCACCGTGATCAGCATAGGCGAAAAGACGGTAAAGGTTGACTTCAACCCGCAGCTGGCCGGCAAGGACCTAAACTTCGAGATAAAAGTCGTGAAAATAAAGAAGCGCGCATGAACCTGTTGGCTGCGCTTCCGGGGCGATGCCCTGTTTTTGAAGCATTTGCCGTTTCTCCGAAGCCTGGACAGTCTCAAAAATAGGAATTATGGTAGCAAAGCCGCTGCAATAGGCATTATTCATTTAGTGTATCCTGCTGCCTGGAGAAGCGTCCTTGTCGGGCACTATGAGCGAAACGTTTGTCTCATCCTCGGCAGCCAAAAGCATCCCGTCTGACACCACTCCAGCTATGGCCCTAGGAGCGAGATTCGCAACGATGACTATCTTCTTTCCTATGAGCTCTTCCCTCCCGTAGAACGCACCTATGCCCGCGACTATGGTTCTTTTTCCAAGCTCGCCCAGGTCAAGCGTTAGCTTGTACATCGGCTTCCTGGTTGATGGATGGATCTCCGCATCCAGTATTTCAGCTATCCTTAGGTCTACGGCCTCGAACTTGTCGAAGCTTATCCTCTCGTATTCGCTCATGGACATTATGGAGCCGTCCGAATCGTCAGATCTGCTTTCAGATTCGGCGGGGCTGTTGCTACCGGTTATTTTTTCTACCGAATCGTCGGAACCGTTTCTTTCCAGCTCCTCCTTCTCGTTGATGTCTCCCATTATGCTGTCAAGGTCGTGTGAATTATGCGCCAAATTATGCACCTTTACCTATTCTATTCTTTAATATATTTATGCATATAGTGAAGCGGTAATTTTTCTTCTGCAACGAGCCTGAAACCTGACCTTTTGAGCATGGATTCGAGCCCGCTCTCGGAAATGCGTATGTGCTGCGGGGGTCCGGCCTCTACCTCCTTCCTGAACTCTATGAATATCGCTTCCGAGCCCTTTTTCATGGATTCCGACATGTTTTTCAGCAGCTCTTCCCTGCAGTCAAGATCGTGGAACACGTTTGAGAAGAAGACCTTGTCGTACGGCGAATAGTCGTGATCCTCGCAGGCGCTCTCCTCGATTATCCTTATGTTCTTTATGCCAAGTTCGGAAATCTGCTTTTTTATCAGCACGGATCCGTTGCGGCCTGGCTCCAATGCGGTTATCACGGAATTGGGATTTTCAGACGCAAAAGAGAGCGAATAGAACCCGTCTCCAGCCCCTATGTCTATCAGCTTCTGCCCGTTTCTTAGGTCTACAAATGCCTTGACTTTTTCCAAAGGCAAGAATTTATTGCGCATCTCCCTGGTTCTTGAATAATCGAAATGATCCCATTCCATTACATCACCGCATTTGCAATAATATGCAGATTTTATCTATTGTTGCTCAAGGTTAATAGCACTTTTGAGGCATCGGCTGTAGTGAACGGCTAAAAGCTTGTTGCAACATAATTGTTATTGTGGTTGGAATGGAAGGCACAGAAAGCGATGCCGCAGTTAAAGAGAAGATAGGCAGCATAACTGCGGATAATATAAAACTCATAGAGAAATTTGGGGCAGGAAAAGTTTCCGACGTAAAGGGAGTCCCGGATTTTTACACGTTCAACAACGGGCTGATGTACACCCACAGGGATTTTGACAGGTTCCTCGCCAGCCTTAAAAGCAAAAAAAAGTGCGCGATAGTATCAGGCTTCAACGCCAGCGGGCTTCCGCACCTGGGACACATATCAGTTTTCGATACCAACCTGTTTTTTCAAAGGGAATACGGAGTTAACATCTTCATGCCGATATCCGATGACGAGAGCTATGTCTCAGGCAAGGTGGACACGCAGGAAACAGCCATAAAGAACTCGCTTATGCTCGTAAGGACAATGATAGCGTACGGTTTCGACGTCTCGAAGACCAAATTCATAATAGACCACATTTACACCAACATATACAACTTGGCTATAAAGCTTTCAAGGGGCCTTACGCTCTCGGAAGTCAAAGCTGTATACGGATATACCCCTGACCAGAACATAGGGCTGCATTTCTATCCCGTGGTGCAGTCCGCGCACATAATCTATCCGCTTACCAGAGGTTATGAAGACGTAATGGTGCCCATAGGCTCGGATGAGGACTCGCACATGCGCGTCTGCAGGGACCTGGCCGGAAAGTTTGGCATGGTCAAGCCTGCCGCGCTGCATTCAGTGTTCATGCCAGGTCTGGACGGGGAAAAGATGTCGAAGTCCAGGAACAATGGCATATTCCTGAATGAGACGGAGAAGGAGATAAAGCGCAAGATAATGAGTGCATTCAGCGGAGGCCAGGCAAGCGTTGAGGAGCACAGGAAGCTGGGCGGCAATCCAGACGTTGACATGGCGTTCTTCTACCTTAAGAGCTATTTCCTGAGCAAAAAGGAGGCAGAAGAGCTGGCAAAAGAATACAGGAGCGGAAAGGTCTTGAGCGGAGAGATGAAGAACATGCTTTTCGAGAAGATGGTTGAGCGCATCGACAGGCTCAAAACAGCATATTCGAAGGTCAACGAGAAGGACATGGAGAAGTCCATAATGGCGGATGAGGACATAGACCTGCGCGCCATGATGGAAAAGTACGGAATTTTCAAGTGACGTTATGGAAAAGCTACTCATAGGCACAAGGGGAAGCGCGCTTTCCATGGCACAGACCGGCATAGTGGCAAGGAAAATAGAGAGCGCTTACCCAGAGGTCAAATGCGAACTGGTAAGGATAAAGACGCTGAACGAGAAGATAGACAGGAGCACGGCAAAAGCGACGGACAAGGACATATACACAAAGGAGATAGACGCAGCCCTTGTGGAAGGCTCCATAGACATAGCGGTTCACAGCCTTAAAGACTTAAAAAACGAGCTTAACGAAGGAATAGTGCTCGCTTCGGTCCCAGAAAGGGCAAGCCCGTTCGACTGCATAATAAAGGGAAAGGGCTTCCAGTCCAAAAACAACCCGATAATAGGAACAAGCAGCATAAGAAGGAGAGTACAGATTCCTGGCATAATTAAAAACGCTGTTGTAAGGGACATACATGGCAACGTCGACACGCGCCTCAGGGCGTTGAACGATGGTGTGGTCGACGCTCTGGTTCTCGCCGAATCTGGTATACGCAGACTGGATTGCAATGTGAAATTCGAAGAGCTTGGCACCGACTTGATGGTTCCTGCCATTGGACAGGGAGCATTGGCCGTGACCGCACGC
>JAKAUR010000038.1 GCA_021827665.1 Microcaldota archaeon | reverse complement strand
TCGACCAGGCAAACTCTTTCAAAACGCTTGAGAGCGTTACGATAATATCCGTAGTGGCACCGAAAATGATGAGGTTCGACAGGCTCGTGGAGCGAAAGAGGGAAGACGACCCGAAGAACTATTCCGACTTCGAAAACAGGGAGGAGAAGGAGAAGCAGTTCGGGATAGCCAGCGCCATGGAGCACGCGAAGTATATTATAAGGAACTCTGGCAGCATTGATGAACTCAGGAGCAAAGTCGGGAAGGTCCTCGATGAGATAGAGCAACGCGAGAAGGAGGAAAAGAGAAAGGAGCATGAAAAGAAGAGCGCATGATCCTCGCAGCGCCGAAGATAATATTATGTTTTAATTGGTATGGCGCTCAAAGGTGCGACAGGTCGTTGTAAGCCATTAGCCCCCAACCAGAATCGTCGTACCTCAGTTCGCTTACGCCGGTATTCTTGGTGTGCAGAAAATCAAGGATTCTTGAATAATTTTCCATATCGATATCATGGCCTAGCATGCACACTGTTATTATCGTTTTTATTACAGCGCTGTGTGTGACTATCAGGATGGTTCCATAGTCCATGCCCTCGAGCCGCTTTACGAAACCTCCGACCCTGACTATGAAATCGTTCAGGTTTTCCGAGCCAGGATAACGCCATTCCGGGTTTTTGGCGTGTTTTTCCATCTCCTTTAGGATTTTTTCCACTTCTGGATTGTCGGTGCGCCTGCCTATGAATTCTTTTGGCCTGATTACCTCAGCCAGGGCGTCGTCGTATTCTATGGGTTTCTTCAGCTCCCTGCTTATTATTTCGGCCGTCTGTCTGGCCCTGGTGTACGGGCTTGATATTATATAATCAATGTCTACGCCTGTGAGCTTTTTTGCCAGGGCTTTTGATTGCAGCACTCCCTCTTTTGAGAGAGGAGTTTCTGGGGACTGGTGCACAGCCGCATTGTTCGCATCAGTATTTCCGTGCCTTGCGAGTATCACTTTCATACGCATACCTATTTGCGGGAGCTAAGGACTGCCCTGCCAACAAGCCCGTAAGCCAGCTTTGCGGCCAAATAGTCCGGAGCCCTCATGCCTGGTATAGGGGACAGCTCCGAGATATCGGCACCAACGAGCCTCCTTCCCTTTAAAATCCCCGAAAGAACGTTCATGAGGCTGGTGTACTTCATGCCTCCTGGCTCCGGAGTTCCTACGCTCGGCATTTCCGAAGGGTCTAGTACATCGAGGTCTATCGTTATGTACACGTTTTTATTCATGCGCGCCGATATGGCCTTGGCTATTTCTACGTCAGACATTCCGCGCATGTCCTTCATGTATAATATATCTTTAGAATACTTGGAATGGCCCTGCTCGTCTATGCTCCTGACCCCTGCACTATATGCACTTTTGTGCATTTCCTTTATCCTGGCCATTACGCACGCGTGTGAATACCTGCTGCCCATGAATTCGTCGCGGGAATCCGAATGCGCATCCAAATGCAGCACGCTGAAATCAATGCCCGAATTGGCTATTGCCTTTACGGCGCCTATGGCAATCGTGTGCTCGCCGCCGAGCAGGAGCGGAACCTTGCCGTCATCGACCATGATGGACACTTCCTTGGCTATCCTTTTGACCGTTGCTTCCGGGCCGCTTACGTCCGGCTCTAGAGGCTCTAGGGTGAATATGCCAGCATCTGCAGGCGAAAAGCCCAGCTCCTCGTCGTAGAGTTCTATGTGCCTGCTCGCTTTAATTATGGCGTCGGGCCCCTCCCTGGAGCCGGAGCCATAGCTCACTGTGGAATCGTAAGGAACGGGAAGAACCACAAACTTGGCTTTTTCATAGCTCTGGCTTTCAAGCCCGAAAAGGTTGTAGGGAGCCGCAGAGTTCAATATTTGCATGGTTAGATATCCGGTTTAACTGATTTAAGCCTTTTCTAAGCCTGAAGTTCCGTCCTGTCAGGCGCATATGCTGAAATTAAGCACGCCGAGAAGATAAAGAGCAATGAGCCCGTGAGGAGGATATAGATGTATAAAAGAGTTATACGAAAAGCATAAATAATAGGTGCATTGCAACTTCTTAATCCAACTTTGGATGTAGGCGCAAACTTACTTATGTCAAATAATAAAAATGCCAACGGGCTATCGGAACCGATGCTATTTGAAGAAGAGGAAAAATACTACGAGACGCAGCACGGAAAGAAGATGCTCGGCAGGGGAAGGAACAGGATAATAGCGACAAACAGGAGGCTGCTGATATTCTCGGGACCTGACTACAAGTCTATGTTCTACGACAAGATAGCGTCGCTCAACGTAAGGAAGGGCCAGAAATTGGAGATAAGCCTCGTAGGCGGCAAGGAGCCAGAGGTTTTCAGCGTAAGCAGGAAGGGCGCCCTGGGCCTATTTGAAGTCGTGAGCAGGATGATAAGCCTGAGCAGCGACGCACGCATGGCTTACGCCATAGGCACGCTTGAGGCGCAGAAGAGCATGATGGCAAAGCAGCAGGCTGTGGTGCAGGAGGTCGGCACCAGGCACGTCATGGAGTACATTTCCGAAGAAGCTTATGCGGAAAAGGCCACTGGCGCTAAGCAGCGCATGGACGCTTATGCGGAGGATTATTCGAAGAAGCACATGGTTAGCGTAAACGCCAAAAACAGCGAGGGCAAACAGCTCAACATAAGCTTTAATTTCATACCAAAGGTAAAGAATACAATATACAGCGCTATGGGCTCCGATGCATTATACACCCTTACGCACAGCGTTTACTCCAGGAGCAGCGCAGTCGCAGGAATGCTGTACGGCAACGCTAAGAGCGTTGGATCAAGCCTTTCGGCCACGATAGCAAGCACGATAAAGCAAAACGCCATGGAGGAGGTTGCCAGGAACGCTTATGCAATAAAGTACGTGGCGCTGAGCAACATAAGCCACACCGTGATGCTAGAGGGCGATACCCTTGCATACGCGAGCCCCAATTGCTTCTGCTTCCCTGAGCTCAGCATAGAGGAATTCACGAGCAATGTCTACCACGAATTCGGGGAAAGGCTGGTTGAAGCGCATTTGGAAGCGATTTCAGGCAGGGAGGAGCATAAGACCGAAACGCTCAGCATTGAGCCTGCTGCAGGCGCTGGACTCCTTAGGAAGGAACATGCCGACGAGAATAAGAATGCTGGAGAGGCACACTTGAATCCCGAAGCCAAGAACGCCCTTGACGCACACAAGGAAGAAGTGGCAAAGAAGATACTTGGCAGCTCGATCATATTCAACGCCAGGGCACTCAACGAAAAGAAGAAGAAGGAGCAGAAGGTATTCGAGCACTTCATAAACAGCAAAACGACTGACTGATTCTGTTTGCTGCAGGAATTGCAGCAAACCATTTTTAATCTATAGCTGGAATATATTAGCTGTCAGCCGTGCTTGTTGCCGGCATGCGATGTGATTATTTGCCTTACGATGCGAAAGAGGAGGAGAAATGGAACGATTACTGGCTAAAGTCCGAGATGTTCAACTTCAACAAGGACGACGCTTCAAAGCCCATATTTGTGATAGACACGCCTCCGCCGAACACTACGGGGAGCCTTCACATGGGCCAGGCTTATTGGGTCTGCTACATAGATGCGGTTGCGCGCTACAGGAGGGCAAAGGGCTACAACGTGCTCTACCCGCAGGGATGGGACACCCAGGGATTCCCGACCGAGATAGAAACGGAAAAGAAGTATGGAAGGAACATGTCGAGGGACGAATTCTATGCCAAATGCGTAGAGGTGGCCAACTCCAACATAAAGGTCCTCAAAGAGAGCATGAGATACCTAGGCGCATCATTCGACGAGCGCTACGAATATGCAACAATGAGGGAAGACTACAGGGCAAAGGTCCAGAAGTCGCTGCTGCTTATGAACAGCAAGGGGTTCGTATACAGGGCGGACCATCCGGTTGAATGGTGCCCGCATTGCGTAAGCTCGATAGCCAGGGAGGAGACGGAAGAGAAGCAGAGAGACACGAAGCTCAACCACGTAAAATTCGCGCTCGCAGGAAAGGCGGGGGAAGCCATCATAATAGCGACAACCAGGCCGGAATTGATGCACGCGTGCGTAGCCGTAGCGGTAAATCCTTCCGACGACAGATACAAGAAGCTTGTAGGCCACAGGGTGTCGGTGCCGCTTAGCGACAGGGAGGTTAAGATAATAGCCGACGACAGCGTGGACAAGGATTTCGGCACCGGGGCTGAGATGGTATGCACGTTCGGTGACAAGCAGGACGTAATGATGTATTACAAGAACAAGCTGGAGCTCATAAGGGCCGAAGACCAGAACGGAAGGCTGCTGAACGCCGGGAAGTACACCGGAATGAAGGTCAACGAGGCGCGCGAAGCCATCCTCAAGGACCTCGATGCGGCGCATCTGCTCGCCAAGACCGAAGTCGCAAGCCAGACCGTAAAAGTGCACGACAGATGCGGAACGCCCGTTGAGCTCATATCCGAAATGCAGTGGTTCCTTAAGACAAAGGAGCATTCGGAAAAGATAAAGGAAGTGGCATCGCAGATCCACTGGATACCGGAAAGCTCTGCCCAGAGGCTTTACGACTGGGCGAATTTCATAGAGTGGGACTGGAACATATCGAGGAACAGGGTGTTCGGCACGCCGATACCCTTCTGGTATTGCTCCGACTGCGGAGAGACCATAGCGCCAGACGAATCCATATTGCCGGTCAATCCCGCTACTGAAAAAGCCCCTGTCGACAAATGCCCGAAGTGCGGGTCATCCAACATAGAGGGCGAAAAGAACACCTGCGACGTGTGGGTTGATTCAGGAATAACTCCAATGGTGGTTAGTGGTTGGCCTGACGACAAGGATTTCTTCAATTCCGCGTTTCCGCCTGCGGTGCGCATACAGGGAACCGACATAATAAGGACGTGGGCGTTCTACACAATATACAGGACGTGGGCCATAACCGGAGGCAAGCCCCTTGAAAACATGCTCACGCACGGCATGGTGCTTGGCCCTGACGGAAGGGAGATGCACAAGAGCCTGGGCAACGGCGTCGACCCTCTAGATCTTGCAAAACAGTATTCAATAGACAGCGTGAGGCTGTGGGTAGCTCTGAGCGGAGCAACGCACAAGGACAAGGTGTTCTCCCATGAGGACGTCAAGTACGCGAAAAGCTTCATAGTCAAGGCCTACAATTCAGCAGTATTCGTAAGGAACGCCATTGGCGAGAACAAAATACCGGAAGAGCCTCCGCATGGCGACATCAACATTTTCGACGCGTGGATACTCGCAAGGCTCAACGCAGTACTTGAAGAGACGGACAAGGATTATGAAGCATATGACCTTTACGACGCTTCGACAAAGCTCGTCAATTTCTTCTGGCACGAGTTCTGCGACTATTACATAGAGAACGTCAAGCACAGGATATACGACACGAGCAAGAAGGGGGAGGGCAGCAAGACCGCTGCAATATTCACGCTCAGGCACGTGCTCATGAAATCCCTAAAGGCGCTTTCGCCCATAATACCGCATGCGGCAGAGGAGATAAACGCGATGTTCAATGACAGGAGCATAATGCTCGAGGAGTTCCCGAAGCACGTGAATCAGGACAAGCCGAACGGCTACGTAATAAACGGGTTCATATTCGAGAGCGGAGTTGTCGCTGAGGACATAGACAGCGCCGGGAACCTGCTGAACGACATAATAGCCATAGTCAGAAAGAGCAAGAGCGACTCCAAGCTGGCGCTGAACGCACCCGCCAAGCTAATAAATATAAATGTTCCTGCGGAATATTATAATACCGTCAATTCCTCGAAGGATGAATTGAAGAGCATTTGCAAGGCGGAAAAGGTCGAAGTGAGGGAATCGAAGGAGTTTTCCGTGAAGGTTGAATTCTGAGGATTTCAGGAACCAATAAATATATTTACACCTCAAAGGCTCTTACGTTTGTTTATAAATCACACTGAGTGTTGCAATGGCAAGGATGCATACTAAAAAGAAGGGAAAGTCCAAGTCCAGGAAGCCCATACTCGAACAGGGCGCAAAGATAGAGGGAGCCGAAGAGAACAAGGAGCAGATAATAAAGCTCGCAGTAGGCTACGCAAAGCAGGGAATGCCTCCTGCGCTCATAGGCGAGAAGCTTAAGAAGGAGCACAATGTTCCCTATGTAAGGCATATATTGGGCAAGAAGCTAGAGCAGGTGCTCAAGGAGAACGGGATAGAGGAAAGCATGCCATACGACATGCTTGAGCTCATGAAGAAGGCCGTAAACCTCAGGAAGCACATGGAGAAGAACAAACAGGATGTAAACAACAGGATAAGGCTCAACAGGATAGAAGCCAAGATATGGAGGCTCACCAAGTATTACATAAGGGAGGGAGTCCTTCCTGAGAAATGGAGGTACAACCCGCAGCAGGCAGAACTGCTGGTAAAGGGCCACTGAGGTATTTTTATGGCACTTCAAAAAACCGTAGACACATGGAAGCTTAAGAAATGGTTCACAGTATATGCGCCGAAGGAATTCAACGAGGCGCAGATAGCCGAGATGCCGGCAAACGACGAAAGCAACATCATAGGCAGGAACATAAGGATAGGGCTTTCAACGATAACCAATAATCCCTCGCACGCTTATACCGAGGTAGTGCTGAAGGTCACAGACGTAAACGGCGAGGCAGCGCACACGAAGGTGCTCAGGATAGAGCAGATCTACAGCTACATAAGGTCTCTAGTGAGGAGATATAAGAGCGTCAGCGACGGCGTCTTCAACGTGTCTACGAGCGAAGGAACGAAGGAGGTAGCAAAGGTCCTCATAATAACAAGGGGAAGGACCGCACACACCAAGCTCGTCGGCATGAGAAAAGAAGCAAAGGCCTTCCTAGAGGCTTATTTCAAGGAGAAGACGCTCAAGGAGGCAATAGACAGCGTGATAGACGGAAAGCTTCAGGGAGAGCTTGGAGCAAAGGTCGCCCACATAGCGCCCGTAAGCAAAGTGGAGATAAAGAAGTTCGAAGTGAAGGGCTGAAACCCTTCAATGCTTTTTTGAAGTTTCAAACCTTAGCTGCTGCCTACGAAAAGCACGCCTATGGTTATTATTATTACCCCAATCCACCTCAATGGGGGCACGTTTTCAGCCAGCAGCGTCGCTGCCAGCAGCACTGCGAATATGTAGCTCAGGCCCCCGACGCTGTAAGCCCAGCTGAGGTTTGCCCTTGTGAGCACGTAGAAGTATATCAGCGTGGATATGAAATATGCTATTATGCCGAAGCCTATTATGTAGAGCACGTGGATCGAAAGCGCGTACTTGAAGAGAATCTGGCCCACTGCACCCAGGAATGTGGATCCCACGAGCATTGTTATGTTCTCGGCCTTTCTTCTTTCCATGTGCATCACACGTAAGACACTGCTATAAACGCTATGCCGGCAAAGACAAGCGCTATGCCTATGACCCTTTTTACGTTCAGGGGCTCCTTCAGGAACTTTGCGGAAAAGAGAGCTACGAATATGAAGCTGCTGGCAAATATTGGATATACCACTGAAAGGGGCGCCTTTGAGAGCGCGTACAGGTATATCACAAGGCTGCCGAAATATGCTACTATGCCAAGAATGATTCTCTTGTTGGTAAAAAGAGACTTTACTATCTTAGGAATCGTCATCTTGCCCTTCTCAAGCTCAGATTTGAACAGCGTTTGGGCGAATGACACTATTACGGCAGCAATAAGTGTTATAAATATGATTAAGTATATTGTAATCATTCGAACCACAGGTTGTTATGATGGAGAATGCAGCTGCCTTCGTAGTTTCCGTGCTGACAGTTATAATAATAGTAGTGACGATTGCCATATTTATACTTTATGGGGCTGGCGATTATTTCTACGCCGGAGCCCTGGTGTCGATAGCGCTCGGATTTGCAGACACGTGGCTTGTTTCAAAGGAGAAGCCAAGCGCCCCGGAAAGCAGGATCACGCCTGCGAAGAGGAAGAGCAGAGGGAACAAGAAAACCAGCAGAAGATAGTAGGCCATAGGCCGTTTTCATGAACACGCTCATAATAGCAGAAAAGCCAAGCGTAGCGCTTAGGATAGCCATGTCCATTGGCAACGGCGAGCAGAAGCGCGTAGCCAACGGCAAGACAAGCTACTACAAGATAGACAAAGGAGAGGAAACCATATACGTGGCCCCCGCAGTCGGCCACCTTTTCACAATAAGGCAGGTGGGCTACAAAAGAGGCTACCCCGTGCTTGACGTTGAGTGGGCCCCTTCGTATTCGGCCAGCAAGAGCTCGGCTTTTACAAAGCAATACCTTGACACCATATACGAGGTGGCAAAGAAGTGCTCCTATTTCATAAACGCCTGCGACTACGACATAGAGGGCACGGTAATAGGCACAAACATAATAAAGGAGGTCACGAAGCAACCTGTGGCTAACCTCAGGGCCTATGCCAAGAGGATGAAGTATTCGACCACTACGACAAAGGACCTTCTCGACTCTTACAACAACATGTCAGAGCTCGACCTGGAGAACTTCTATGCCGGAGAGACCAGGCACATGCTCGACTGGATATGGGGCATAAACCTCAGCAGGGCGCTCACCCAAGCCCTGGGCAGCGCCGGAGGGGGAAAGGCGCTCAGCATAGGAAGGGTGCAGGGGCCCACGCTTGCAATACTTGCAAGGAGAGAAAACGAGATTTCAGAATTCAGGCCTGAGCCTTTCTGGAGGGTCACGGCAGTCATTGAAGGAACTGAGTTCGCCAACACGCGCGGAGACATGAAGGACAAGGCAGAAGCAGAAAAAGCCTACTCTGAAAGCTTAAAGGCCAAGGATAAGGCAAGGATAACAAAAGTGGCTTCGAAGGAAGAGCCAAGATGGCCATACCCGCCTTTCGACCTTACGTCGCTGCAGCTCGAGGCCAGCAGGGTCTTCAGGCTCGATCCCTCGCTTACGCTCTCAATAGCGCAGAAGCTTTACGAGCGCTCGTACATTTCATATCCTAGGACTTCATCTCAGAAGCTGCCATACGCCCTGGGATTGCCGGGAATAATAAAGGCGCTCGGAGAGAATCCCGAATATGCAGAGATTGCCGGAAATCTTACAAAGGAAAACAGGTTCAAGCCACTAGAGGGCAAGAAAACCGACGAGGCCCACCCGGCCATATTCCCTACAGGCATCAGACCAAGAGATTTGTCGAAGCAGGAGGAAGAAGTTTACGATCTCATAGCCAGGAGATTCCTTTCCTGCTTCGCAGCACCGGCAAACGTCGCCAGGGTAAGGGTCGAGGCAGATATAGGAGGAGAAAAATACTCAGCTTCCGGAGCGACGATAAAGGAAAGGGCGTGGCTTGATTATTACAGATACGCTTCAATAGAAGAGAAAACCGTTGCGGATTTTGCAGAGGGAAGCACCCACAGCGCCGAAGGCATAAAGATGGATAGCCTAGAAACTAAGCCCCCGAAGAGATACACCAAAGCCGGCATAATAGCCGAGCTCGAGCGCAAGGGGCTCGGGACCAAGGCCACCAGGGCGAGCATTGTCGACACGCTCTTCAGGAGGGAGTACGTCGAGGGCTCGAGCATATCCGTGACCAGCTTCGGCATGAGCGTGTACAACTCGCTGCTGAAGAACTGCCCGATGATACTTGACGAGAAGACCACGAAGGAACTCGAGGACGACATGGAGGAGATATCAGAGCGCAAGAAGAGCGAGGCCGAAGTGTTGGAGCACGGAAAGAAGATGCTGCTTAGCGCCCTGGAGACGTTCGACAAGAACATGCAGCAGGTGTCGAACGACCTGAAGGTTGGCTTCATGGAGGCCAGCATACTGGGCAAGTGCCCGAAGTGCGGCACAGGGGATCTCATAATAAGGCATTCGAGGATAGGCAAGCAGTTCGTAGCGTGCACGAACTATCCGAAGTGCACCAATACGTACCCTCTAGTCCAGAAGGCGAAGATAGTGCCCACTGGAAGGGTGTGCGAATACTGCCACACCCCGATAGTCAAAGTGATAAGGAGAGGCATGAGGCCGTTCGAGATGGACCTCGATCCGCAGTGCCCGAACAGGCCTGTGACGTTTAGGAGCAAGAGCAACGACGAGAAGAAAACCGAGGAAAAACCAGAGCAGAAGGAAGAACAGGCAAAGCCCGAAACGGAGAACGCCAAACCCAAAAAACCCAAAGCGAAGGCCCCAAAGAGGGCAGCAAAGAAGGCACCGCAAAAGAAGAAGGTGCAGAAAAAACCAGATAAAAACAAAGAAGGCGAAACCAATGAGAATTGACCTGCCGGAACCGTACAGGAAACTGAAGAGAGCACCGCAGGTAATACTGCCAAAAGACATAGGGATAATAATCGCGTATTCCGGGGTGAACAGGGAAAGCGTATGCGTGGATGCAGGCACAGGCAGCGGATGGCTTGCGGTTGGCCTTGCCAGGATAGCCAAAAAAGTCATAAGCTACGAGCTGAGGGAGGACTTCATAAAGATAGCCGAGAAGAACAAGGCGATGCTGGGCCTGCAGAACTTGGAAATAAGGCACGGCGACATAACCAAAGACCTCAAGGAGAAGGATGTAGACATAATTACGCTGGACATGCCTAACGCTGAAAAGGCGATACCGAGGGCCAAGAAGGCGCTCAAGGAGAACGGAGTTATAGTCGGTTATACTCCGCACATGGAGCAAGTGGTGAAATTTGCTGGAAAGCTTGAAAAGAGCGGATTCTTAGACATAAGGACTTACGAATGCATATTGAGGGACATGCTGGTGAGGCCAGAGGGCATGAGGCCTTCAACAAAGGGGGTATGGCACACAGCATACCTGATATTCGCAAAGAAAGCTGCAACACATGATGCAGAAAAGGTCCCGACAGCATAAACGCTGATTATATTTTTAGTGGGTTGAGGCGTATGTTTCCATACGCCCCGGGTGGATGAGAATAGGGTTGTTATAGAAAAAGCATATTAGCGTAGTGAATTTACACCCGAACATATATAAAGCTTTGCTTTTTTTCCTGCATTTGCGTTTTAGAGAATTATTGCGCCTTTTGCTGCGGTTGCTGAGGTATTGTCGCGGGGTTCTCCTGCCTTGAAGGACCGAAAGTCCTCACTGCGCTATGGTGCGGCACATGGATGTGGCGGCGCCAATCCTTCAATTCCCCGATTGGAGCGTTCTTGAACACATAATATATTGTACCTATTGCTGCAATTCCGAAAAGGAACTCCAGGCTCACTATGCCTAGATATGAGACTATCAGGAGTATGCCCAATATTCCCGCTATTGATACTACAGGTATGTACCTTTTTTCCTGCTGCTGTTTCTTCTTCAGGTTGTAGTAGAAGTATATTGCTGAGACGTTTATTATGAAGTATGCGCTGAGAACGGCAGCATTTGACGAATTGACTATGGTCCCGAACGAAACCAGAAGCAGAAAAACTATAGACAGGACTGCGGATACGATTATTGCGTTGACAGGGGTGGAAAACCTGTCTATGTATGATAGGAATCCTGGCAGCTCTTTGTCCCTGCCAAGCGCAAAGAAAACCCTTGACGTTCCGAGGACGCCGGTTAGTATTACCCCAGCAGTAGCTGTCACTCCGCCAAAAGCGATGATTATGGCGAGTATGCTGTCATGCATGCTTTTTATGGCAGTGGACAGCGGAGCGGATGAGCCGGCAAGGTTGGAATACGGGACTAGGCCGACAGCCACGATGGCGACTGCAATGTATATTATCGTCGATATAACTATCGAAAGTATTATAGCCTTCGGGATTGTTTTCTCCGGATCCTTGACCTCATCGCTTATCGTCGTAACCCTGGAAAATCCCGTAAATGCGAAGAATATTATCGCAGCGCCGGCTATCGTTCCAGTAAAACCGCCCGGAGAAAAATTTGTGAAATTTGCTGAATGAAAGCTGCTGAGCCCTGAAATTATGAATATAAGCAGCACTGCCAGGTTTATGACGACAAATGCAGATATCGTTTTGGCCGAGTTCTTTATTCCCAGTATGTTTATTATGGTGAATGCGATTATCGCCGCTATTGCAAAATAGACGGTGTTCATGTGCGTGAAAAATAGAATGTTTACATAGCCGCCCATGCTTAGCGAAACGGCGGCTATCGCTATTATGTTGCCGAATGTCCAGAGCCATCCGCCTATGAAGCCGGCAAATGGCCTGAAAGACTCCTTTGCGTATTCGTAGACGCCGCCCTCCTTGGCCACGTGCCTTGCTATTTCTGCAAAGCTAAGTCCCGTAAGTATGGCTATCAACGCAGACAGTATTATCGATATTATTATCGACGGGCCGGCGTGGCCTATGGCAACGCCTATTATCACGAATATGCCTGCCCCTATTATGGCGCCGAGGTTTATCATTAGCGCCTGCGACAACGTTACTGATCTCGATAGCTCATTCATCGATATAAGATTGCCCGCTTAAGCTTATTAGCCCATTAGGCTATCCTGCTCCCGATCTGAGCGTCGGGATAAACGCTTAACAGCATCACGCCTTTCTCGGTGATGGCTCCAAGAACAAGGACTTCGGATATGAAATTGGCGACTTGCTTTGGAGGGAAATTGACCACCGCCACCACTTTTCTGCCCTCAAGCTCTTCCTTTCTATAGTTGGTTGTCTGCGCGGACGAATGCTTGATGCCGATTTCCGGACCAAAATCCATTGTAAGCCTGTATGCTGGCTTTCTCGCTTCCGGAAAATCCTCCGCTTTTGTTATTACGCCTACGCGCATTTCTACCTTTTCGAAATCCTGATATGTTATCATGAAACCACATCCAGTTTGGAAGCATTAGGCATTTGCCATGAAATTACAAAAAGCTTTTTGTCACGGCTTGGGCGATGCCAATAGTGATAAAAGCATTCCAACAGTAAGATAAGCATATTTTAGGGTGTTTCGATGTCAATCTTGAGGGACAATATAAATTCTGGTGCTGCCGGGTTGAGGAAGCTTCTTGAGTCTAAGGGCATAATAATAGCCCCTGGGGTTTTCGACGGCATTTCGGCAATCATGGCTGAAAAATCCGGATTTGAGACACTGTACCTTTCAGGTTCTGGCGTTGCAGGAGTTATGGGATTGCCTGATCTGTCGGTGACTACGATGGATGAAGTGCTGCATTCGGTGCGCACCATAGTGGCAGTTAGCAAAAGCCCGCTGATAGTTGACGTAGATACGGGATTCGGAGAGCCTTTGAATGTCATAAGAACCGTCAGGGAGTTGGAAAGGGCCGGAGCTGCTGGAATGCACATTGAAGACCAGAAACTCCCAAAAAAATGCGGGCACCTGAACGGAAAGGTGATCGTACCTGAAGACGAGATGATTGAGAAGCTCGATGCTGCTATTTCAGCTAGAAAAAATAAAGATTTCGTCATCATAGCAAGAACCGATTCCAGGGCTGTAGAAGGGCTGGATGCAGCCATAAAGCGCGCTAACGAATACGTCAGGCATGGTGCCGATTCCATATTTGTCGAGGCTTTGGAGTCAAAAGAGGAATTCGAAGAATGCGCGAGAAAGATAAAGGCACCGCTTCTCGCAAACATGACCGAGTACGGCAAAAGCCCGCTTCTTTCTGCGGATGAACTGGAGAAAATAGGCTACAAGATTGTCATATTCCCGCTCACCGCTTTCAGGTCTACGCTTTCGACAATGGAAAGAGTATATGGCGACCTTCGTTCCAAGGGAACGCAGAGGGACATGCTCGACAGGATAATGCAGAGGGAAAGATTCTACGACATTATAGGCTATGACGAGTACGAAAAAGAAGATGACGAAATTTCAAGGCACTCGAAATGATTACTCTTTCGCAAAACTGTTCAGCACCCTGCTGAAATCCCCGACATTTTCATACATCGGGCAGTGCTTGCTGCGTTTTATTATGACTAGCTTTGAGCCGTTCAACTTTTTACTCAGGAGCCTTAGCTCTTCTATGCTCCTGTTCTTGTCGTGTATGCCAAATATGAGCAGCGAAGGGCACCTTATGCGCGAAAGCTTGTCATCTAGGGAGATGTGCATTATGCCATTCAGCGTGCCGATTACCGAATCCCTTGTCATCTTGAGCCCCTCCTTCATGAAAATGTCGAGCTCTGGCTTTGAGATATTGTCGAAAAGGCTTGGCACGACAGCCCTGATAAGGGCTTTGTAGTCTTTTTTGGCCTCGATAACCCACCCTGGAACGAGCTTGGAAGGCTTTTCGGCCGAATCGACAACCACGAGCTTCTTTACGAAAGCGCTGTGCCTTATTGCCAAGTACATCGCGACCTGGCCGCCCATCGAATGCCCAACCACAACTGCGCTTTTAACACCAAGGCGCTTTGAGGCTGAGTAAATCTCGTCAGCCAGCTTGGGAAGGCCATAGCCTGACTTTGGCTTGCTCGAATCGCCGAAGCCCTTCAGGTCGATTGCTGTGATGTTGAAAGATTCCTTATTCTTCTCTATGTATTTTGACCATATCTTCGAAGAGCCTGCCCATCCGTGTATGAGAAGTAGCGTGCTGCCGCTGCGAGCATTTGAAATATTGCAGTGGAGAAAGACTCCACCGCCCAAATCCACGTAGGCATTCTTAGGCATTGTCACATGTTGGATATGTCTTCAAGGTGCAGCCTCGAGCTCTTCGGGCCTATCAGCATTATGTCTGCAATGACTATCGCTATCAGTATGAATATGGCAACGAAAGTAACAAGCAGGCCGTGGCTGATAACCAGCGCCACCATGAACAGCGGCACTGTTGCCGAGGCAAGTGCGTTTATTGACTGGCCCAGCCCGGTAGCGCTGCCCCTGAGCTTTGTCGGGAATATCTCAGCCTGATACTGGTGGAAGAAGTTGCTCATGTTCCAGAACGAGAACTGTATGAAGAATCCAAGAGTCAGCATCAGGTACAGGTTTGACGTCACCGCGAACAGCAATCCCAATATTCCTGCGGCAAGTATGAAAATCACTATGCCATACTTCCTTTCTATCTTGTCTATTATGCCTATGTTTACCAGGCTTCCCACTACAAATCCTGAGAACACTATCATGGTGAAAAGTATTGACGATGTTATCGTATACCCCTTGTCCACGAAGAACAGCGGAACCAGGACGTTGAATGTAAACGCCGCGCCGCTCTGCGCGTACTGGAATATTATTATCATTATGGTCCTGAGCCTAAGTTTCACCGAGAACAGCTCTCCCCACCCTACCTTCTTGTGAGGCACCACTTCAGTGGTGTGGACTATGTTTGGCAGCTTCCTGAGATGGTTGTACTTCATGACCCTCTTTTCAATCATTGTGGTTTCTTCATCGGCTTCTTTCTTCATGCCTTTTCCCTCGAGCCACCTCGGGGATTCGATTATCTTGCGCCTGAGTATCCACATTATAGACGAGCCCACAGCCACTATTATCAGCGTAATCCTCCAGCTCAGATCTAGGTTGAATCCGGAAAGCCCGTACATTACGAGCGAAGCTACCGGCGCTCCTATTACTGCTATCGTATATACAAGGGCTAGCCTAGCTCCCCTTGAGTTCTTAGGCATAACCTCGCTCACATACGTATCTGCTATGCCCAATTCTGGGCCTACGCCCAAGCCTATTATGAAAATGAATATCGATATTAGAATGTAGTTGGGCATTATTGCGGCAAGCACGCTTGCGACTGCCACTATGCCAAGGTTCATGAAATATACAAATTTCCTTCCGTGCGTATCCGCAAGTCTTCCCAGCACCAGAGTGCCGACCAGCATTCCCATATAGAACGATGTCGGTATTATCAGCGTACCTATCACTGCACTGAGGCCGAGCGCGTGCTCTACCAATATAGCCAGAGATCCCTGCCCGAAAAGTATGAACAGGGCGAAGAATTCGCCTCCTGCAATAAGCAAAAGAAACTTCAGATGAAACCTGCTGAAGGGAAGCCTGTCAAGCCTATCTCCTACGTTTACGGATTTTTTTGAACCCATTGACATCCAACCACTTAGTAAGGATTGTATGAAAAGGTTTAAATATCGTTAGTAAGGTTTTTCTTCTATTTTGCGCCCCAACATAGCTTGATTGCCATCATTGCTGATTTTAGAGATGTGAGAATATGGCTGCATCTTTTAAAGATGCAGGGAGAGAGATTTGAACTCTCGAACCCTACATTGGAACGAGCCCTGAACCTGTCGCATTTGGCCAGGCTCTGCCATCCCTGCACTGACGCGCATAAAATTTACATATATTAAAGATTTGATTAACGTAAGAACAAAAGCATTTTATTAACACAAAATATAGCATACTGTCTACAAATGATTAAAAAGCAGAGTTTTAGATATATGCTATTGTAATGTGCTTCCGAGACTCACGCCAGGCATGACACCCGAAGGAGGGTATGCACGAATGCGTAAGATCG
>JAKAUR010000014.1 GCA_021827665.1 Microcaldota archaeon | reverse complement strand
TTAAAATTTTTACGAACCTTTTTATATTAACGAAAACAATACTTTACTACCGGTCATATATGCAAAACCATAAGGCTGGTAATTGATATATATGTATACGAATCTTCCTGAACTCGGAATTATTCGGCAAAAAAGGAAGAAGTTAGGTCTCACACAGCAATCTCTTGCGGCCAGGTGCAGGATCAGCCAATCACTGCTAGCCAAAGTGGAATTGGGAGAAGTGACTCCAAACTACAACATAGCCAAACGCATTTTTGAAACTCTGGAACAGCTTGAGGAATCTGACTCCAAAAAGGCATACGAAATAATGAACAAGACCGTGATAACGCTTAAATCAGATGACAAGGTATCCAAAGCCGTAGGCATAGCGCTGAAACGTGGCATATCGCAATTCCCAGTTGCGGAAAACGGAAGGATAATTGGATCGATAACCACTGCTGACCTGCTCGACGCAGAAAAGGGCTCCACCATATCAAAGTACCTGTCACCTGCAATGCCAAGTGTCGGCAGGTTGATGCCTGTCTCGGTTATAAAAGACATACTGAAAATAAGCGGTGCGGTATTGGTTACGGATTCTGGAAAAGTAGTAGGGATAATAACCCCAGAAGAGCTTCTCTGACTTTGAAAATCAGGCCCTGACTACTGTATAAAATTCCGGATTAGCGACGCCCAGAAGCATTGCCTTCAGCATGCCTGGCCTCGTTATATTGAATATATAACCTTCTGCACCTGTATGCTTGCAGGTTTCGTAAAGCTTAGCGAGCTTGGTCTCCATTCCTCCAGTAACATCGACCCTGGTTTTTGACACGCCAGTGTTTTCCAATGCCTGCTCTATGTTTGACGAATCTATGGCTTTTATATGCTCGGCATCCGGATGCTCCTTGGGATTTGCAGTGAAAACCCCATCAGTATCGGACCCATACAGCACCTTTTTCGGCTTTATCTCCCTTGCTATGAAATCAAGTACCTTTTCGGTCGAGGCTATCGATACTCCTTTGCTTCTGTCCATTACAACGTCTCCGTAAACTACCGGTATGAAACCTTTTTCTATTGCTTCTGCGATATGGCTGCAGAATCCATCTCCCAATTCTCCGTTGTCTGCAACGGAGAAATTAGCAGGGGAAAAGGGGTATAGCGGTATTTCAAGCTTTATCCCTTCGCCTATGAGTATGTCGTCCAGCTGCTTTGCCGTCATATGCGTTATAAGGGCCATGAGCTTGCTGTTTGAATACGCCAGGCCTTCGTTGACCTTGTACTGGGCAGCGGCGACATGCCCGAAAGAGCCGCTGCCGTGCCCAATAATAAGGTCGAATCCACCCGAGGAATACGCTTCATATGCTTCGCCTAGAAGCGTGCCTATGGTTACAGGTCCCGACGCTACGGTGTTTGGCTTGGAAAGGTCAGTAATTACGCTGCCTCCTATCTTCAGAAGATACAAGTCCTTCATATCAAACTACCTCCAAGCGTACACAATAGGTCTGCAACGCATGCACAAAGCAATCTATTCTCTCTGCCCACGTATATATTCGATGGCATCGACATCGTCAATCGTCCAATGCTATGCAAAGCAGTCATTCTGAAGCAACCCTATTCTCAGCATACTTGTACAGCGTTTTCCTTTCTGCATCATTGAGACTCATGATTATTGAGCGTTTCATTGAATCTTCAGCGGCCCTTCTGTACAGAGCTAGCCTAATCTTGAGCTTTGATATCGCGCCTCTCTCGTTGATGCTCTCTTCCTCTTTGTAAGCTTTATCAAGGCTGTCGATATAATCGTCAATCATATATACTGTGGCAACCCATAGGCTCTTGTCGCCTATAAACCTTTTTGCTTCAAGGGCGAACGTCTCAGGGTCCGATCCGGATATGTCCTTGTAAAGCAGGTATATGTTGTCAGACCTGAGTATCCTTTCGTCCCCGTTCATATGTGCCTCGTATATGCTCCTTATTGTGTCTATTTTTCCCGACGTCTTCAATGTTTCATAAATATGCTCGGTGTTGCCCTTTTTTATTTCGTCTATCATTTCTTTCAACGGGGCTTTGCGCTTATCCATGCAACCACCATGGTGTAACGCTTTTCAAGATATTTATTTGTTTCATGTGGCCATCAAAAAATTGTAAACCTATTTATATTATATAAAACATTTCTAAATTGTCAATTTTGACCCGAGCCGATTCAATGCTATTCAAGAAAACGCAAAGAACTTACGACAAAGAGGTAAAAATGGCATCGACACTGTCAAAGATAAAAGAAATAGGCTATACCGATTATTTCTCTGAGCAATGGCCCGACGAGCTGGAATTCTCGAGTTACAGGGAGATTTCCGAATTTCTGCTAAATATCGCTATTTCGGGCGACCAAAAACTTTTCCGCGATTCCATTGAAGCGATAAAATCGGTATTCCGCAACAATCCGGATCACGAAGAGGCAAACTATCTCAAATACGCATGCAAAGAGCTTGCCGACAGCACGATAATGCGAAACGCTGCAATAGGGATTTCGACAATGTCCGAAACTCCTGACTTCTGCGAAAGCGCCGCCCTTCTTGCAACCGCGCGCCAGATTCTGAAAGATACTGCACAGGGCGATCCAATAAGCGCGATGGGCACCGAAGCTGCGATATTGACGATCTTGGAACATGCTCCGGCCGAGGAAAAGGAAGAGGCCGCAGAGCGCTTGGCTTCCATGAGCAGCCAAACCCGATATGAGGCCACGCGCCGCCTGGACCCCAAAAAGCCTGCCGACCTCAAAATTCTGGGCACGATGCTAAAAGATCCTGTCCTGTATGTTTCACAATCCGCATCGCAAAGGGTCTATCGTGCATTGAACCGCATCAAACCAGAAAACTTGGACTTGATAGCTGGAGATTCGCTCTATGCCCTAAAGCAGAATCTCCTATCAGAACCGAAATACCGAAACGATACGCACATCGAGGAACTCGCAGCGATCGCTTCCGCCTCTTCCATGCTGGCGTCTCCACGCTCCCTGGAAGGATATTCGGAAGAGGCCGCATCAATGCTGGAATCCGACGACCCGTTGGCATACGGCGCCGGCCATGCCATAGCGGATAAGCTTCTGGCAAGGTCATTGGTAACCGGTGCAAGCATGCCGAGCTCATACGAAGACAGGATGAAAGACTTCGGATTTTTTGTAAGAACGCATTCGATATCGTCCAAAAGCCTTGGCATATCTTTCACGAGCAGCGACACGTATTACGCCTACATGAAAAATTTGGACAACATGCTGAGCGAAGGAAAGCTTTCCAAAAGGGACTATGAAAAGAGGCTGTCCTTAAAAGCGGATTTGGAGAAAAGGGAGGCAACAGCAAGGCATAATGCCGAAATGCTATTCGGCATCCTGCGTGCGGGGACTCAGTCCAGACCTGCAACGCGCAAAAACGAAGTTTCATACGTGGACATACCGGAAATGATGCCAGAAGAAAACTTTCTGCTGAAAAGTGCGATCGACGGCATAATGGTTTCAGAGATAAAATGGCAGCGCTGGCTAAGCCTGCGGCTCGACAAGGCCGCAGCAAAAAGGAACCCGTACCGCGCGTACTGGAACATGCTGCGCTTCGAATCCAAGGCGCACCGCAAGGCCTCCAAGGAAGTATATGAAAGGTCGGCCACTAGCGGAATTTTCGAAGATTATGTGCCCAAGCTCATGAAGAAGCTTAACATGTATCTCATGGCCAATATAGTCGACAGCCGGCTTTTTATGATGCACGAAACTGATTTGGAAGCCAGATTCTCTGAGATGGAGAAGCGTGCCCGCATGACCTCTGGCAACAACGCCAAATTCATCGAGCTTGTCAGCGAATACTGCAAGGAGCGCGGCATAATGCCAGAAGAGCGCTATACAAAAGACTACGAGTCGCTGCTCGCCTCGAACTTCCACGCTCTCGAAGAGGAAAAATCGCTGCTGAGAGCGTGAAGCAGTTTCCCCAGGATACACGAGCTTAAATCATCTCCTGCTTACCCCGGAAATAAAATAATGCATGCCCAGAAGCCTGTTCAATGCCAGCCTGTCATCCTCAAGCCCATTGATTATGTCGCTCCTGCTCACCAAAGCTATGCCGTAGCCCCTGTTGCTTCCTTCAACCATGGCAAAGCACGAGGATACGAAGCTCTTGTAGCCGTTTCCGTTGCCTGATTTTACCTTCTCGGTAAGCTTCCTGCAAAATTCGGCGGGGAGCTGGGATAAAATGTGCTCTTCTGGGAAAAATCTTCCGTTCCTTTTCATTATTTCGGATATGGCGTAAGAGTTTGCAGCTACCTTGTTCATGAGGGCGACTGCTCTTCTCGCCTGCTTAGGCTCTTTCATCAGCAAGCTGGCGATTTCGACATCAAGCTTGAAAAGGCTTTTGGCCGAGCCATCTACGGTGTAAACTTCCCCTATCTCATCCGATACGTATATGGCCGCAACTATATCCAATATTATGTTGGAATAGTCGCGCTGCAACCTGCTTTTTGCGGCGGTTTCCACGTGCTCCTCTGACAGGACCCGCTTCATGCCATCCAGAAGCCTCAAAAATTCTCTCGAATTAAGAAGTTCGCCTATGGCCTTTTCGTCGCATTCGCCATTGGCGCCCTTCATTCCAGCAAGCAGTCGCGCGCTGCCGTAAAACAAGGCTCCGTACTTCTGGGCCATGTCATTTATTCGCTTGCCGTTTCCGTTGCCGCTTGCGTGCCTGCTGCCTTCCATACTACAATATGCTCTTGAATAATATTTATTACTGTCCTGCCTGTCCTGGAACCAAAAATATGGCAACCGACAGAAAGTAAAAGCGGGGATCGGAAAGCCATTAATCGTTTTGGTGAAAAATTGCATTGTGATTAAATGGCGGAATTCAAGTGGCTTGGCCATGCCGCATGGCTAATTGATTTCGGGTCTGCGAAAGCAATAATAGACCCTTTCCTAGACGGGAATCCTAGCTCGGCTATGAAAAGCTCAGACGTTAAAGGCATCGACTACGTATTCGTGACGCACAACCATTTCGACCACATGGGCGATGCGGTTAAAATAGCGAATGCCAACAACGCCAAGCTCGTGGCTGTTTTCGAAACAGCGGAGGAAGCGAAGAAAGCAGGGCTCAGGGAAGAGCTTGCAGTGGGCATGAACATCGGCACATACGCCAACCTCGGAAAGCTGGAAGCCGCCCTTACGTTAGCCCTGCACAGCGGCAATCCGTCAGGCGTGGTGATAAAATGCAACGGCGTAACCGCCTACCATGCCGGCGATACCGGTCTTTTCGGAGACATGAAACTCATAGGCGAGATGTACAAGCCCGACGTGGCCATGCTGCCGATAGGCGGATTTTTTACCATGGGCCCGAAAGAAGCAGCCACGGCGGCACAGTGGCTTAACGCAAAAGCAGTGCTGCCAATGCACTTCAACACTTTCCCTGCAATAAGGCAGAACCCCGAGGGACTGAAGGAAATGTTAAAAGGCAAGGCGGAAGTTCCTATATTAAAACCAGGGGATTCGTACAGGTTCGGCGACTAGCCTAACTTTGGCGTGCGCTCCGTAATGCAAGTTCATAGCTTGGAGAGGCTGCTGACTGATGCGGATTTTTCCTCCTTCAGGTTCAGCGGGTTGAAGACCGATATCTTCACCCTGTTCCTGTACCTGAGCCTGGCCCGATAGAAGGGCATGTAAAAGACTGAATACTCTTCAAGCTTGCACCCGGGGTAGTTCGTTTCTATGACTCTACCGAGCTTTTCGGTGTCGATGTCCATGATGGTTCCTTCCGGATTCGTTTCAAACGTCTGCGGCATGCGCTTGTTCGTCTTAGGCAGCTGCAATGCCCTGTATTCTTTCCCGTCAAATGAAAGCAGGCCCCTATTTTCCAGTTCGATCAGCATCTTCTCCATGCGCTCCTCGGGCAGGCCGCATGCCTTGGCCAGCCTCGCACTTTTGGCGTGCTTGAGCCTCCTCAACATCCCCAATGCGGATGATTCTTCAGCATTAAGGCTGCGTGCTTTCTGCGGCGCATGCCTCAATATCTTCGGGCTGCCGGCCAGAGACACCTCGCGCATGCCATCGTCGTATATTGCTTCTATCTCGTCGTATTCCGAGCCTTTGCCTGCGGGGACCAGTATCTTAACTCGCACGAACGGCACATAGACGGTATCTACCGACTCTATGCCGTAGCCCCTTTTTGGTATGAAGCGGGTTATCGCGCCCTTTGTGCCCTGCAGCCGCTGCACCAGCTCTTCCTTTTCATGTATGCCGCTTATCACGCTTATCTCTTCGGCGTTCCGCTTTTCCGGCGTGCTCTTCGCGTGCATCTTCTGCCTGGGCTGTCTGTTTACCTTCTGAACTGGCACGGCGTTCCTTAACTGAGAGATGACCGATTCAAGGCTTATATCGGCTCCCTCGCTGAAATCTATCGAAGGGGTGCCGCCCGCGTGCGCTATGCTTCTGCTCTTTACCTTGAAGACGCCCTCGCTTCCCATTCCGAACGGGAGGAACTCTCCGGTGCCGAGCTTGGCCACCTCTTCCATGCGCTTCCTGTTCTCGAGCAATATGCTTATGCTGTCGAAATCGTTCTCTATGGTTAGCTTTCCTATGAATCCGTACGAGCACTGGGCAAGCACGTTCTTGCTTATGTTCGCCGGCCTCTGCGTCGCTACGAGCAAGCCTATGCCGCGCTTCCTGCCCCTGACGCTGACCTCTTCTATTATGTTTATCCTGCTTTTTACCACCTGGGGGACGAACTTGTCCGCTTCTTCTATTATGACGAGATACGGGCTCCTGAGCTCTTCCTCTACTTCGTACAGCGCCCTTACGGCCCCATATACCGCCTGCTGCGGATCCACGGCATCCGACACATCCATTACGACTGGCTTCTTGGCCTGTATGCTCTGCCTGAAGAGCAGCGCGTAATCGGTGTCCAGGCCTATGTTTGCCTCCGAACCGCTGCCAACCACTATAAGGCCGTAGGCCTTTCCAAGGTTAACGTATTCGCCTTCGGTATCAATAATAAGGAATGGGAGGCGGGACTTGGACAGCTCCTCGGCTATCACTCCTATCAAAAACGATTTGCCCGAGCCGCTCTGCCCTATGACGCAGCACCTCCCGGTAAGCAGCTTCTGGGCGTCTATGTCCACACCCTGGGCTATGTTTATCTGCATAGCGATATTTCACTGCTAAAATTAAATAAGCTTGATATATGGGCAGGCTCAGCTCTTTATGAAGTTGGCTGTGAGCACGGAATTGGAGCTTAGCGATATGGTTGTCTGTATGTCGTTGGCATTAGCTATGCTTGACGACGTCGAGCTGAATATCCAGCCGTTGAACTGGTATCCGTTCGGAGGCACTGCGTATATTGTGTAGTTCTGCTTCTCGAGAGGGACTATTATGCCGCTGCTATATCCTATGCCGTTTATGACTACCCTGCCATTGTCAGGGCTTGTAAATACAGACAGGTTGACGAGCTGTGCGGAACCAGGAGATATGGACTGTATCGAGCTACCAGTAGAGACATAGGGGCCCGAGCAGGAGCTGCCCCTGCAGACATAATAGCCTATGCTGAAAGCCGAGCTTACGCTGCTATACATCGGAGGCTCAACGTTTCCGTATACGTATGCCGTGCATACGACTTCAGTGCCGGCACGCGCTATAACCGGCAGGCACGATCCTGTGCTGTTGGTCTCTCCTTTTTGCCCTAAGTTGTTCGTGGTCACGTTGAAATGCTGCCCGGTAAAGTTAAGCGTGACCCCCATGTTGTTCACGAATATGAGCGAGAATTTTATCGGCTCTCCAGAATTTATGTAGGGCGCCAAATACGTGTGAAGGCAGAGCATGAGCGGCTGTATGTTGCAGCTCGAGCCAAGATATTGCGACGGGGCAAAGGGTCCGCTAAGGGCAAAAACTAGGGCAACCACCATAGCGATCAGTATTATGGCCCACGAATATACGCTCAGCATCTCTATTGCGGATTGGAGCCTGAAGCCTCTTTTCGGAAGGCGAAGCGTATTCCTCTTGTCGCGCATATGATATATCCCTTGCATCGTCAATTATTTATATCCTGTAGGTTTGCGCATCCGGATTTCATGGCATGCGCTCGGCGGCATTGCATGCGCCATGCATGCGGCTTCGGTTAGGAGCAATACTTAAATATAAAGAGGCACGCAATAATATCGGTGGTGCTATGAAAGAAACTGAGCACAGCAAGAAAAGGAAGACGAAGGCAGAACTCAAGGCCAAGATAAAGTCAAACTACAGATCCAAGGATCCGCACAGCGAGCTGTATTCGAAAGAATATCACGAAGTGAAGTACTCCAAGGAGCACATATGCCCCATATGCGGAAGCAGGATAGACGAAAACGGAATGTGCGCCTGCGGCGCCGGAGATTCATAATCAGGATCATAATGGGTTTTTATTTTTATCTTCCTATTAACTAGCATGGCAGGTTCGGAATGCACTCGTTCCAGTGCGGTAAAATACATACTTGACGAAGGTTTCAGCCTGAATCACAGGCAGTGGCTTCTTGCCAATTCCAAGCTCACGACCGAAGAGCTTACCGAGGTTGCGATGTGCAACAAGTATCCTTCGCTTTCAATAAACGCGTTTTCGCTGATTGGCGATGAAAAGCTCAAGGTCGCTACACTCACAACGATGTTTTCTTCCGGGAATACTGAGAACATGGCCGTAATAATCCATTCGGCCATAAATGGCATAAAATCGAAAAAGCTCCTTTGGGATCTTCATTCCAACCCTTCAATCCCAAAATATGCAAAGCAGTTCATCGAGGAAAAGATATACGAGACGGGCGAGAATTCACCGATATCCGGCCTAATAAGGCTAGGGAAGTCGAAAGACTGATATTACGGGTCGCATTGCACTATTTAAGGTCCTTGGATCCTATTCTGTGGCCTAGAATCCTGGCCTTTGCCTCCAGATGCCTCTTCACTGTCTTGTTTTTCGGCTTTATGTGTATGCCATAGGGCTGCACGTTTATGCCGTACTGCTTCAGTCCTTCAACCTTCTTGGGGTTGTTAGTCATTAGCCTTACCCTGCGTATTCCGAATGCCTTAAGCATGGCAGCAGCGGCCGCGAAGGACCTGTTCTCCTGCGGATAGCCGAGCTTTTTGTACGCATCATACACCGTAACCGGAGAGCCATCCTTCTTTCTCCTTTCAACTACCTTGCCGTTCTTCCATTCGAAAGTGTTCGAATAAGCCTTTATCTTCGCCGTTATGCCGTTTCCCGCGCCCTCCTGGTTCATGTATATAACTATTCCGGACTTCGCTTTTGCGATGCGCTTCATTGCCTCGTCAAGCTCTTCCCTGCATTCGCAGTTGGTTGCGTGGAACAGCTCGCTCGTGCCGCACGTCGAATGTACCCTTAGCAGCAGCCTTTCGTTTTTCTTTATCTTTCTGGCGTCTCCATAAACCATCATGACGTGGAACTGACCGTTGGTCAGGTCTCCGAAGACTATGTGCGTAAAACCGCCGTATTCAGTCGGCAGGGGCGTACTGCTCAGCATCTTTACTATCGGCGTGCGCTTCCTCTCTGCAATCCTTATGTTTCGGCTCTCAAGGCTTGCGGTATCGCTCCACATCCTCTCGAAAAGTTCCCTCTGTTGCCTGTTTGCCGACATCCTCAGAGCACCCTCCTGGCTTCTATGAGCCTAGTTATGTCGGTGATTGGCTTTCCATCCTTCTCTATTTCATGATCCGCAGGATACTTCTCCATGTAGTTTGGGATGTTGGCCTTCAACCTCTCTTCGAACGTAGGTATGAACTCGTTCTTGTAGAAAAGCCCGACGGGTATTTTGTCTTCAGGCATGTACGCATTCTTGAGTGCCTGCGTCATCTTCGCCATTGTCTCGGACGGGTCGTGGACCTCAGGGTCGTCCTCCAGCTTGAATATTCTCTCCTTGTACCATTCGTTAGTGTTTATGTCGTTGTATGTCGGACAGGGCTGGAGTATGTCTATGAGCCCCATTCCCTTGTGCTGCACCGCCTGCTTTATCAGCTCCTTGGTCATGGCCGTGTCATATGCGAAGCTCCTCGCTACGAACGTATAGCCCGATGCCACGGCCAGCGCCACTGGGTTTATCGGCTCGTTTATGTTCGGCTTCGGGAGCGCCTTTGTCTTCTCGCCCATTGGCATCGTAGGGGCGGCCTGCCCCTTGGTAAGGCCGTAAACCCTGTTGTCATGAACTATCATAGTCATGTCGGCGTTCCTCCTTCCGGCGCTTACGAAATGTCCTACTCCTATCCCGAAAGTGTCGCCGTCTCCGGCATCCACTATAACTTTCATGCTTGGATTTGCGAGCTTGATTCCGATGGCAAATGCCAGGGACCTTCCGTGAAGCGTATGCACTCCGGATATCGGGCCGGAAACAAAATGGGGCAGCTTTCCAGAGCATCCTATCCCGGAAACTATTACCGCATCGGTAAAGTCGAGCTTCATTTCGCTGAGCGCCGATTCCACACCTCTCAATATCCCGAAGTCCCCGCATCCGGGGCACCAGTCGTTAAATTCTATCGCTTCATTTACCTCCATCCAAAACCACCTTCTTAGTGTCATTCTTGACTATGTCAGTCACTGCAGATATTATCTCGTCCTTCGCCATCGGCCTGCCGTTCCACTTCAATATGTAATGTGTTGGCATTATGCCGAGGTGCTCAGTCATTACCTCTGCTCCCTGTGCGTAATAGTTGTTCTCCACGGCTATTATCCTCTTCTTTCCCTTGAGCGCGTTAGCCATTGTGCTTTTTGGGTATGGGCTGAACATCCTTACCTGCACCATCTCGACTTCTATTCCAGAGCCCTTGAGCTCCTCCATCGCATCCGTTATCGCACCTTTCGGGGATCCCCAAGTCAGAAGCACTGTGTCGGCATTTCCAACCATGTTCACCTTCTTCGAATCCGGAAGAAACTTATCCGCTGCTTCCATCTTCCTTATCCTTTTTTCATACATTGCTATCCTGTTGTCGCTGGCCTCGGTTATGTGCCCGTATTCGTTGTGCTCGTCGCCGGTATAATACATCTGCGCGTGTCCTAGGAAAGCCCTTGGCGATATCCCGTCATCGGTTATCTCGAACCTCTTGTACTTTTCAGGTTCGTCCGGGAAGACGACCTTGCCCCTGTCTATCCTGGCGCTTCCCTGCTCCAAAACCGATTCGTCCATGACTGCGTAAGCATTTGCAAGAGTCTTTTCGACAATGTGGACAACCGGCGTTTGGCACACCTCAGCAAGGTTTAAGCCGTTAACTGCATCCTCAAATACCTCGGCGTGGTCGCCTGAAGCGAGCACTATTCTTGCAAACTCGCCGTGCCCCGCATTCAGTGCCAGCTTTAGATCAGACTGGCCGCTCCTTGTCGGCAGCCCTGTTGCCGGAGAGCCCCTCATGTAGTAAGTGACAAGCACGGGCACCTCGTTCATGCCTGCCCAGCTTATGCCCTCGTTCATCAGCGAGAACCCAGGACCTGACGTGGCCGTAGCAGCCCGCGTTCCGGTAAGCGCCGCGCCGTTTGCAGCGTTTATTGCAGCAAGCTCGTCCTCAGTCTGCAGAACTACTACTCCCTTCTGTGAATCTCCGCTGTTGAGGTTTTGGTTAGCCTCTATATACGTGCTCTCGTCGCTTGCAGGAGTTATGGGGTAATACGACTGAAAGCCGAGCCCTCCGTAAAGCTTTCCCATTGCGGATATGGTGTTGCCGTCGAGCTGAACCCTATGCCCTTGTACTGGCAGCGGCCTGAGGCCATAAGCGTCCTTAGTCTGGGCCATCCCTGACTGTGCAGCCAAGGTGTTGAGGTTGAGAAACAGCTCCTTCTTCCCGAACGTGAATTTTATCGCATCGACAAGCAGTTGCTGGTCAAGACCCAACAGTGCGAAAGATGCTCCGGCGCACAGCATGTTCCTTGCCTTCTCTGCGGCGAACGGGTCCATCTTTAGCTGGTTTATTATGTTCTTCATGAGCGGCCCGTAGTCTATTGCAACAGTCTTTACCCCTTTGCCTGAAACGTACTTAACTACGTCCGCTATGGTAATTCCAAGTCCTGCCTTTTCTAGAATCGCGGCCTGCTTCTCGGCTATTTCGGGCTCGAGCGACCTCACTTTGTCCATCGACATTGGCTCAAGCGCCTTGTCGTATATTAGCCAGCTTTTGACCTCGTCGAAATGCTGGAATACAGTCTCGGCGTCGAAAGTCGCGAGTATGTCCACCTTTGTCTCTATGCTGTGCTGCGGCTTGTCGCTTATGACTACATTGAAGTAACTGTGCCTGCCCTTTATGTTTGAGAAATATTCCCTGCTTCCGAATATATAATATCCTGCTTTTGCAACGGCGTTGCCGAACAGGTTAGCGGATGTATCCACTCCAGTTCCCTGTGCGCCGCCTATCATCCAGCTTAGTCTCATTCATTCACCTGATTGGTAATCGCTTTAAAGTATATTAAACATTTCGTGAAAAGCCCAGAATCGCAGATGCGGAAAACAAATCCTCTTGTGCCATTTGGGATAATCAGGCATGGCATCAGCCTCATGTGCAGTATTATCAATGGCATAAGCAGCGTGCCTGCGGTTGCATTTGGTTTATACAGCCAGGTGTATGCGTAACTGTCGCATTGTATATGAAATAGCCCTTCATAAAACGATTCCGTAGACGCAAGAGCTCCTTAATCCGAGCATTACGCCGAATAAATCAAAAAGAACCTTATCAGGTAGTCGAGCAGCAATTTTTGGCCAAGCACGCCGCCATAAACCAGGCCTGTAGAAGTCAGCATGGCTCAATCCTATGCACATCGCAATGATCGATGCCAATGGCACTATGCCTGCAATGCCTCTATTGGCCATCTGCCACGCACTCTTTCTCATATGTTTTAACTATGCGCAGGTTTCAATAAAATTTATACAAATCCGGTTCTTTTCAATAACCATTATTGTATAAAGTCCCGGCGACAAAACCGCATGAATAACGATAAAAAAGCGCCATTATGATTGCCCGAACTAAAGCGAAATAAAAAGCGAAACACCGCGGAAAGCATATAAATATTAAAAAATCAAAGTATCCGTATGTCAAAGTACGGCAAGACAAAGTCGGAAATCCTGAAGCTGATAATGGAGCGCAAGGATACGCTCAGCACTATAAGCTCAGAGCTCGGGCTGGCTCCGTCAACCGTAAGCAAGCACCTGAATGAGTTGCAGGGGCTCGGTGCGATTCGTCTGGTCGAAAGCGAATACGCCAAAAAGTGGAAGCACTACGAACTGAACGCTGGGTTTGAAGGCGAGTTCCCGGAAACCATTGCAGCCAAGATAAATTACAGTAGGGGCAGCAAGTCCAAATATGCCTTTGCCTGCTTTCTCGCTATTGCTGCGATAGCTGGCCTGCTCATCCTCTCCGGGAGCTTCCAGGCTACTTCCGCAAACGTTCCGATAGCCATAACAGATCCGCCATATCTTCCTGCAGGCACAAGTGCCGTAATGCTCAATTATTCATCTATACTGATAAACTATAGCTATGGCGGGGCTAACGAGACAATTACGCTCAATACGTCAGGCACGCTCGACGCACTGAACCTTGTAAATGTCTCGAAGATAATAGCGACTGCGAATATCAAAAGCGGCTCTAAAATAAACGGGGTTTCAATAAACATAAGTTCCGGATCGATAACCATAGGGAATTCCACATACGCGCTTGCAATACCTGTAAAGCGCTTCTATACCGAAGTACTTGGCAACGGCACTGTAAATTCTTCAACGTCTATACTGCTTGATCTGTCTAGCGTAGTGGTCCCGTACTTCCCCAATCATTCCAACGCCACGGAATCGTTCGCGTTCATGCCGAAGCTTTCCAGTGTCCTTGGCTACGTGAACAAGCTCCAAATGCCTGGAAACATGGCAGGCGCCGCAAATAAGGCGTTTGAAGAAAACGAATCGATGCCGCTGGACGAATTCGGGCGCAACGCCGCATTTCTCCGCAGCATATCCAGCGTAAAGGTAGCAAACGCGTCAATATCCCGCAGCGGCGGCAATGAGGACCTTTCGATATCATTAATAAATACGGGAAACAACATTGCAATAGTGGAAGGCGTAGCAATACTTTCGTGCTTCTTTATTCCGGATTATGCCATATCTTCGGGCATGAGACACGGCGGCCACGGCAATGCGACAACATACAACGCAACCTCAGGCACGCTTACAATAAACATATCCAGGCTCTATCGCAATTGGAATTCCAAGCGGATATACATAAACGTTACGCATATTACGCATAAGGTTGTGATAACCGGAAACCCATACTCAATCGCAAATATGCTGCAGTTGCAAAGGCCAATGCTTGGCATATCGTTCGGAGTGCTGGACAACGGAAGCTTGAGCTCTGCATTATGGGGAATGCCTGAAATGGCCGGCGATGTGGGTTACGGCATCGGGCCCAACTCCGCCGTAGGGCTAAAGTACTCCACGGCCAACGGGTCAATGCAGGGCCGGGCTCTCAATTCCATATCGCAAAGTGGCAATTACAGAATCATAATTATGACCTCTAACGGCATTGCGGTCTATGACAGCGATGAGAACGGGACATCATGCGGGTAAAAAGCGGTGCATGTTCATGGCGGCAAAAAACGAAACTATAATAAGCTTTGAAAATGTCCAGAAGGTATACACCAACAAGTCCGGCATGGCATACGTTGCGCTGAAAGGCGTGAGCTTCGAAATAAAAAGAGGAGAGTTTGTTGCCGTTATGGGCCCTTCCGGATCCGGGAAAACAACGGTTCTGGACCTTATGGGCACGCTGGATTCTCCGACAGCGGGCCTAATAACCATAGCTGGGAAGCGTGTCAACGAGATGAGCAATTCCGAGCTTGCAGAACTCAGAAACATGGACATAGGCTTCGTATTCCAGTCCTACAATCTGGTGCCGTACCTTTCGGCAATACAGAACGTCATGCTGCCCACGATGGTCTCAAAGAAGCGCGGCAGCGAAGTAATGTCCAATGCTGTAAAACTGATGGGAGAGGTGGGCCTCGGGGACAAGCTTGAGAAAAAGCCCAACGAGCTCAGCGGCGGCGAGCAGCAAAGGGTTGCAGTGGTAAGGGCGCTCGTGAACAATCCAAAGATGCTGCTGGCTGACGAGCCTACGGGCAATCTTGACACAAAGTCGGCCATATCCGTGCTGCAGATACTTTCAAGGGTTAACAAGGAATTCGGGACTACCATAGTCCTGAGCACGCACGACCCGGAAGTTGGCATATTCGCCAAGCGCCGCATATTCATAAGGGACGGGCTGATAACAAAGGAGAACATGATGGCAAAGCTGAGCGACACGAAAAATCTCTAGCCATGCCAAACTAGTAAAAATGACGGCAGGCAATTACAGGTAGGAAAAACGATGATATTATCAAGGTGTTAATGATGAGAAAATACGCGATGATGGCAGTATTGGGCCTTTTTGCCCTGTTGATGGTTTCTGGAATATCCGGAGCCTCCACTACGAACGCGTCCTGCATAAATCCGAACACTGTGACGAGCTTCAACGTAGTCGGCGTGAAATGGGGCCTTCCATCGTCGCAGAACGTGCAGCAGAACCAGTCCATTCAGGTAAGCTCGGTATCGGCAGGGCCGGGCCAGAAGGACGTTCCGCTGACCGTTACGCTGGACAACAACAACAATTGCGAGCTCGTGGACGTCCAGGCGCAGATGCCCCTTGTTGGCTACTTCACAGCCCAGAACGGCACTTCGCTGTATGCCGTTGACAACATACAGAACGTGCAGCCGTATTCATTCTTCAACGTGGTGTATTATCTCAACATAGCGAACAACACGCCTGTTGGCCCGAATGGCGGCACGTACGAAAAGCTGAACCTGTACTGGAACTACACAAATAATAACGAGGGCTACGAATACAGCACGCAGTTCCTGGTCCCGTTAAAGGGATCAACCGAGCTGTACTTCAACACGACGCAGCAGCTGGCCGCAGGAAAGGTTGACTACATAACCCTAAACGTAAGCAACGAGGGCTCCGGCTACGGGTACGCGATAAAGCCTTCTGTGGAATCGACTTCCTATGTCAGCCAGGCAGGCCCAGCCACGTCCATAGGCACCCTTGCCCCCAATTCGACTTCTAAAGTATCTGTGCCTGTATACGTTTCACCTTCTGCCGCATCCACTACGGTACCAGTGACGTTCGACGTCTCGTACATCAACGCATACGGCTATAACGAGACCACTCCGGTCACATTCGGAATGTATGCGGTATCGCCTCCAAACAAAGTCTCAATAAGCTTGTCGTCAAACGAGATAACGATAGGCCAGTTGCAGAACGATTCGCTGCAGATAATAAACAACGACAGCTCTCCGATATCAAACGTCTCGCTCACGCTGACCGCAGCGTCGCCATTGACGCTCATAGGCAGCGACGGCTATTATTCGATGGGCTCGATAGCCGCGATGAAGAACGCCTCCATACCCGTGAGCTTATACATAACCTCATCTACCGACGTGGCCACGCTGAATGCTCAGCTTAGCTACGTGCTGAACGGCCAGCCATACTCCGTCAGCAGGTCCCTCAGCCTGCTTTCGCCCGGATACGTCAACATAACGAACACAGGAACGTCGCAGCTTCCAGCCGTTGCAACTCCAGATTCCGTGGTTTCGCTTACAGGGACGCTTCTTAATACGGGTTCGATAGCCGCCAGTGCCGTTACCCTTATAACGCATTCAATAAGCGGCGTTGCGGTCTTGGGGGAGAATTCGACGTTCCTGGGCAGCATAGGCACATATTCTCCGACCGCATTCACCGTCAGCTTGACTCTGGGCAGGAACATAAAGCCTGGCACATATGAAATACCCATAACCCTGACCTACATAAACAACCTGAACCAAAAGGAAAACGAGCACCTCGACCTTCCACTGACCGTATCTTCAGGCAATTCAACGGCGTTTTCAACCAATCCCTACGGGAATACCGCCAAATACCGGAACAGGTCAGGTTTCGCGCTCCTCTATGTCATAACGGCCATAATGATAATTGCAATAGTGGGTGCATTCGTATACAGGAAGAAAACGGCAAAAAAGGGCAAGAAGCAGCCAAAATGAACGGTGC
>JAKAUR010000024.1 GCA_021827665.1 Microcaldota archaeon | reverse complement strand
CCGATCTTCTGGCCATCCAAAAACCTAGAATATCGGCTTGTACCTCCTGTCGGTATCTATGCTGCAGTCGAAGTATTTGAGTATTGTAGGTGCCACGTTGTAGACGTAGAGCTTGCTTTTTTCTATTTTCTTGTAGTCTATGTGCGCGTCGCTTGACAATATGCCGAATATGCCGTTGCGGATGTGGTCCCCGCGCTTCGCAATTTCCGGCTCCATGAACAGATTGCCGCTCTTCTGGTAGCCGAACGCGTCTATTAGGTAGCCGGGTTTTATCTCCGCCATCACGTCCGGAGCTATGAACAGCTTCGTTCCCTCATAATAATCGTCTGCGTCGAACACGTTGACTATTAGGTCCTTGCCGTCCTTTCCCTTTATCTGCGAGAGCTTGTGCATGAGCTCCTGCTTGAGCTTCTTCTTCTCCGTTTTCTTCACTATCCCGTGCTCGAACCTTGAGTCGTTTATAAATATGGTGCAAACTATGGTGTTGGCTATGCTTGCGAATGCCTTTGTCCTGCGCATGTCGTAGTCGAAATCGTGGAGCCTTGTATAATCTTCCGAGGATGCACCCTTCAACACCGCGGAGAACGCGTCCTTGCTTATCCTTTTCAACCTCTTCGGCAGCTTGTCGTAAAGCACCTTCCTGGACCCAGTCCTGTTCATGCTCTTGAGTATCTTCTCCCTTACGGAATATTTCATCGAGCTTATTACGTTGGAATTGCTTATCGCCTGCTCGAGCTCCGGCTTCAGCTTGGCGTAGCCGTTGTTTATGAGCCATCCGTTTATCAGGAATTTCTCTTTTATTGGCTGTGCGCCGTGGTCAGATACGACCATTATTGCAGCACCTTCTTTATCTGCGCGCTTTTCGAGCCACACCAGAAACTCCGATATGCGTTCGTATAGGGGCATCACGTAATCCTTCCAGTCCTTGAGGTTAAGCGAAAAATGCTGTATCCTGTCCTCCTCGGTGAAGCATATGAACGCGAAATCGTAGTCCTTCTTGTTGAGCATCTCCATGGCTACGTTCGAGCGCTTCTTTATGCTTTCCTGGAACGACTCCGATGCCTGCGCCAGCGTCATCTTTCCGGACTTTATGTCGGCTTCTATGTCGAGCTCTCCAGAGAATCCGTTGCTCTCGGCTATTTTCTGCACGTACTTTGAGCTGAACTTTGCCGGAAGGGGAAAGCCAGTTATCATGTCGATGTTCTCGCTCTTTGTCGGCTTTACTAGCATTGCCGGAGTTATTATCAGGCTCTTGTAGCCGTTCCTTGCCAGCTTCTCCCAGAAGGGCTCCTTTATCTCAGGATTGTAATATACTACAGATTTGGTATAGCTGGGCTCCATCTCGATGAATTCCGGGACGCCGTGATCACCAGGCCTGAAGCCGGTATATATGCTAGGCCATGAAGGCCCGGTCATCGGTGGCAGAGTCGACTCCATGTTTGTCAGTGTGCCGTCCTTGAAGAAGCGGCCGAAGCCGGACAGCTTGTATTTGTTGATGTTCTCCTTTATGAGCCACAGCGGTGCAGCGTCTATACCTACCAGATAAAGTTTCTTTCCCATAGCAACGCCAAAGAACGTGATATGCGCGCATGAACAGGCACGCAGATTACGGATTAATCAATTGCTTATATCAAAAATTTAAAGCTTTGCGAAGTTGTGCAGTCCTTTTGAATTTGCAGGAGGCTATGCAATAGTGTTGCCGTATGTTATACCGCAGGACAGTTGCGTGCGGTTGTCGTTCAGCCAGTTCTCTTTATTATGTGGTAGCCGAACTGTGTCTTTACTATTTCGGATACCTGACCCTTTTCCAAAGAGAACGCAGCCTTTTCGAATTCCTTGACCATGGCGCCGCGGCCGAAATAGCCGAGATCTCCTCCGCGTTTCCTTGAGCCGTCGATTGAGTATTTCTCCGCAAGCGATTCGAAGCTTTCGCCCTTCTTCAGCAGCTCCGTTACCTGCTGCGCTTGGGACAGCTTTTCCACGAGTATGTGCGAGCAGCGAATCTTTTCAGCCATGCGAACCACTAGGGGTATATCCTGTTTATCATCCTTGGGAAAGGTATCGCGTCCCTTATGTGGTCAAGGTTGAGCATCCACTTTATGAGCCTTTCCGTGCCAAGGCCGTATCCCGCATGCGGTACGCTGCCGTAGCGCCTCAGGTCTATGTACCATTCGTAGTTGGCCATGTTGAACTTTATGTTCTTCGCTATCTCGAACTCCTTGAAGCGCTGCATGAGCTCGTCGTACTTCCATATCCTCTCGCTCGCGCCGATTATCTCACCGTGCCCGTGCGGTGCCTGCAGGTCTACGCTCATGGTGGTGCGCTCGTCCTTCGGGTTTATTGGTTGGTAAAAGGCCTTGAGCTCCCTGGGCCAGTACATTACGAATACCGGCTTTTCCTCCTCTTCGGTAAGCAGCCTTTCCTCGTCCACTCCGAAGTCGTCTCCCCATTTCAGGTTCTTGCCCTTCTGGTTGAGTATTTCAAGAGCCTGCTCATAGGTCAAGCGCTTGAACGGTGCCCTTATCTTCTTTAGCGATTCGAGATCCACGTTGAGCTGTTTCAGCTCGTCCTCGTTGTTCTTGACAAGCTGCCTTGCCACGTAGCTGACCATGTCCTCCTCGAACCTCATGAGCTTGTCTAGGTTGTAGTGAGCCGCCTCCATCTCAAGGTGCCAATACTCTGCGAGGTGCTTTACAGTCCTTGACTTCTCGGCCCTGTACGATGGCGCAAACGTGTAGACCTTTTCCAGCGAGAATATCATTGCCTCAGCGTACTGCTGGGATGATTCCGTGAGAAAAGCCTCCTGGCCAAAATAGTCTATCGGGAACATGTCTGCTCCTGTCTCACCTGCCGACCTTGTAATAAGCGGCGGGGTTATTTCGTAGAAACCCTTCCCATCATGGAATTTCCTAAGATATCTGAAAAAGT
Source organism: Microcaldota archaeon (assembly GCA_021827665.1). Lineage (GTDB taxonomy): Archaea > Micrarchaeota > Micrarchaeia > Micrarchaeales > Micrarchaeaceae > Micrarchaeum_A. Next base: position 15,252 of record JAKAUR010000024.1, on the reverse strand, counting down.
ATGAGCGCAGCTTCATTATGTTGGTCATCTTGACGCTCCTCAGCCACAGGTGGCGCTTGTCCAGAAGAAGTTCAGTGCTCTGATATTCTGTTATCGGATATGGCTCGCCTATGCTTATCGTCTTGAATCCACTGCTTTCTATTTCATAGCCCGAAGGTGCCCTTTCGTCCTTCTTTACCAAACCCTTGAGTTCCACGCTTGATTCTATTATGGCGTCCTGCGCTGCCTTCCACGTCTTGGCGTCGACGTTGTCCTTCTTTATGGATGCCTGGATGGTCCCAGTTCTGTCCCTAATTATTATGAATATTATTCCTCCGCTCTCCCTTTTCCTATAAACCCATCCCCTTAAGGATACCTCCTTGCCCAATTTTTCGGGCACTTCCGAAGCGTGCGAGTATGCCATTGAAACACCGGATTTATTTCTTTCTTTGTGTTTAAATTGCTTTTGTACACATTTTTTGCCGCATTTTGGAAAGTGTTAATAATGCTAAATGCAATTGGCTCTAAGGGTGTTGACATGTTGAAGGACGCTTTTAGCGCTACGATAAAGTACATGCAGATAATGGACGAGAACGGCTCGGTGGACCAGCAGCTCATGCCAAACGATTTGCAAGACCAGACGCTTGTTGAATTTTACAAGATGATGAACCTTGCGAGGAATCTGGATGCCAAGGCACTTAGCCTTCAGAGGCAGGGTAAATTGGCAACATATGCCCCGCTTATAGGAGAAGAGGCCACGCAGATAGGCAGCGCTATGGCCATGCGCCAGAACGACTTTGCAGTCCCTAACTTCAGGCAGCACGGAGTTTACATCGCAAGGGGGCTGCCTCTCGAGCAGTTCTTCGTGTACTGGAAGGGTTATGAAGAAGGGGCAGCGATAGACAAAAAGCTCAACATGACTCCTGTGATAGTTCCGGTTGCTACGCAAATGCCTCACGCAGCAGGCATAGCGTTTGCCAAGAAGTACATGAAAGAGGATTCGGTAGTGGTCACGTACGTTGGCGACGGAGGCACATCCGAAGGAGATTTTTACGAGGCGATAAATTTTGCAGGAGTTTTTAAGGTGCCGCTGGTAGTCATAATAGAAAACAACCAGTGGGCCATATCGGTTCCAAGGACCGAGCAGACCGCGGCACAGACGCTTGCGCAAAAGGCGATTGCTGCAGGCATTGACTCCATACAGGTGGATGGCAACGACGTTGTTGCCGTATACAAGGCCACGCTGGACGCTATAGAGAGCGCACGTGCCGGCAAGCCCTACGTCATAGAATGCTTGACGTACAGGATGAGCATGCACACCACTTCCGACGATCCGACAAAGTACAGGGAGGATTCCGAGGTTGAGGTTTGGAAGAAGCGCGACCCGATAGCAAGGCTCGGGGCTTATCTCAGGGCCAAAGGGCTTTGGGACGATTCTAAGGAGAATGCACTGAAAGACGAGCAGCTGAAGAGCATAGATGAAGCGCTGGCCAAGGCAGACGAATTCAAACCTGATCCGGATTCCATATTCAGGAACGTGTATTCGCAAATGCCGAAAGTCCTGGAAGAACAGCTTGAGGATGCTAAGGGTAGCAATTATTGGCAATAGGTGACATTATGGCAATGATGAACATGGTTCAGGCGATAAACAACGCACTTGATCTGGCAATGGCTGAGGACAAGAAGGTGGTGCTCCTTGGCGAGGACATAGGAAAGGACGGAGGAGTTTTCAGGGTTACCGACGGACTTATAGACAAGTACACAAAAGACAGAGTCATAGACACGCCGCTTGCCGAATCCAGCATAATAGGCACTTCCATAGGCATGGCTATTGCCGGGCTAAAGCCGATACCTGAAATACAGTTCGCTGGCTTCATGTATTTGGGGTATTCCCAGATAGTCAACCACGCCGCCAGGTACAGGTCGAGGACAAGATCCAACGTTTCGCTGTCGATGGTCATAAGAACGCCGGTAAGCGGCGGCGTGAAGACGCTTGAGCACCATTCCGAAAGCCCGGAATCTGAATATTCGCACATGGGAGGACTCGTAGTTGTCGAGCCTTCGACGCCTTACGACGCAAAGGGGTTATTGACAAGTGCAATACACGGCAACGACCCTGTTCTGTTCTTGGAGCCTACGAAGCTTTACAGGCTGTTCAAGCAGGAGGTGCCTGAGGAAATGTTCGAGGTCCCCATAGGAAAGGCGAGGACGGTCAGGGAGGGCGATGACATTACCATAATAACGTACGGCACAATGGTCAACGTCGTGGAAAAGGCCCTTGAGAAAAAGCCCGGCATAAGCGCAGAGGTTCTCGACCTTAGGACAATAAACCCGCTTGACGAGGACGCGATAGTGGATGCGGCTAAGAAGACCGGCAAGGTCATAATAGTGCACGAAGCTCAGATGAGCTTCGGAGTAGGCGCGGAGGTTTCGGCGATAATAGCAGAGAAGGCGATATACGAGATAGATGCGCCGATAACAAGAATAACGTCGCCTAGCCTGCCTTATCCGATGCCGGGCTACGAAAACTATTACATACCAAACGAGAAGAAGGTCATAGAGGCCATCGAAAGGCTTCTGGAGATGTGAGGTGCTTTGGATGAATGAGATAAAGTTTGTTGACATCGGAGAGGGAATAACCGAGGGACATATACAGAAATGGCTTGTAACTGACATGGCAGACGTGAAGGAGGACCAGCCGGTAGCCCAGGTCGAGACCGACAAGGCAGTAGTAAGCATACCTGCCCCGTCTTCTGGAAAAATAAAAATAATGGCTAGGGAAGGCACCGATGTAAAAGTCGGGGATACGATGGCTTATGTGGGGAGCGCCGCAGAACTTAATGCCGTCGGAACTTCGGAAATCAAAAATAATGCGAATACTGCCGTAGCGCAGACGGCCAAACCCACGGAATCAATGCAGAGCAAGCCAGTTGAGGCACAGGAACAAAAGCGCGTGCTTGCACCGCCATCTGTTAGGCGCATGGCGGAAAGCATGGGAATAGATATTTCAAGGGTAAAAGGCTCGGGACCGGAAGGGAGAATAACCGAAGCGGATGTAAAGGCTTATGCGGGAAACAAAACGCAGGCACCCTCTCATGCTGAAATTCCTGTAGCAAATGCGCAGGAAGGAAACACCGAACGTGTCCCGCTTTCCCAGACGAGAAAGGCGATAGCCAAGAATATGGAGCTTTCATGGCAGATGCCGAGGGCATCCCACATGGATCTTATAGATGCAAGCTCGATATATTCGGTAGTGCAAAAAGAGAAGGAAAAATCCCTCAAGCAACTCAACGTCAAGCTTTCTTATCTTCCATTCATAATCAAGGCCGCCGTGGAAGCGCTCAAGGAAAATCCGCGCTTCAACGCGAGCTATGACAGGGACAAGCAGGAGGTAGTGATAAAAAAGTATTACAACATCGGCATAGCCGCAGAGGCCCAGGATGGCCTGAAGGTGGTCGTAATAAAGGACAGCGACAAGAAGAGCATTCTTGAGATAGCGAAGGAGATAGACTCCCTGCACAAGAAAGTGCTGGACCAGACCATATCGCTAGCGGAAATGAGAGACACGAGCTTCACAATAACCAACGTAGGCAGCCTTGGCGGTGGCTTCCTCGCAATACCAATGATAAATTACCCGGACGTTGCTATATTAGGGGTTACTCTGCTTAGAGACATGCCCGTGGTAAAGGATGGAGCAGTAGTGGCAGGCAAGGTCCTCCCGTTTACGATTACGTTCGACCACAGGGTCGTCGACGGAGCTGAAGCTGTCAAATTTGGAAACGCTTTCAAGGGTTACATGGAGGACCCTGAATTTTTGGATATGCTTTGAGGTGCGTGAATGGTAATGGGAGAGGTCCCCGAAGAGGTTGACATTGCAGTTATAGGGGGAGGCGTAGGAGGCTATACCGCTGCGATAAGGGCGGCAGAGCTCGGAAAGAGCGTTGTCCTGATTGAAAAGGAAAAGCTAGGTGGGCACTGCCTGAATTATGCATGCATACCGTCTAAGACGCTCATACACATATCAAACATATTTTATGACTCGACGCATTCGCAGAAATTTGGCATCAGCGCGGAAAATGTGACCATAGACGCAAAAAAGATGCTTGAATGGCGCATAGGGGTTTCTTCAAAGCTTGAAAACGGCGTGGCTTTCCTCTGCAAGCAGAACAAAATAGACGTGCTGAAGGGTGCAGGCACATTCATAGAGAAGAACAGGATACAGGTAACCGACGGCACCGAGGTCATATTCAAAAAGGCGATAATAGCCACAGGGTCGGAGCCTGCCGGTCTCGAGGGTTTGGAATTCAACGGCAAAACCGTAATAGATTACAAGCAGGCGCTTTTGCTGGACCACATACCGAAAGAGATGGCCATAGTCGGCGCAGGATACGTGGCGGTGGAGATAAGCACCCTGTACGCCAAGCTTGGCTCAAAGGTCCATGTGATAGCCAGGTCCGACGTCCTTTCCAAGTTCGACAGGGACGCTGTATCGATAGTAAAGAAGCATATGCAGAGGCTGGGCATAATGATCCATATGGGCGCAAACCCGAAAGCCTACGGCAGCGGAAAGCTTGAGCTCGACAACGGCGATTCCATAAGCGCCGAGGTAGTTGTAGTTGCGATAGGCCTACGCCCGTATTCAGATGGACTGGGCGCCCAGACTGCAGGAGTGGATATTGACAGCAGGGGATTCGTGAAAGTCAACAGGAATCTCCAGACCTCAAACCCGGATATATATGCGATAGGGGACATAATAGGAGAGCCCATGCTTGCCCACAAATCCATGCGACAGGGAGTCGTATCCGCAGAAGGAGCGGCTGGGCTGGGAAGCAGCTACGACAACCTTGTCATACCCGCCGTGATATTCTCCGATCCTGAGATAGCAATAGCCGGAAGCGTCGATGAAAAGGAAGGCATAAAGGTGAAGAAGTTCCCCTTAAGCGCGCTCGGAAGGGCCATAGCCCTTGACGAAACCGACGGATTCGCCAAGATAGCATACGATTCCGACAATGTGGTCGTCGGAATAGAGCTGGTATCCCCGGATGCGAACGCGGCAATAACGGAAGCAGCATTGGCCATAGAGATGGGTGCCACTCTGGAGGACATAGCAGACACCATACATCCGCACCCGACATACAGCGAATCCATAAAGGAAGTTGCGGAAGCGGCATTGGGCAGGCCCATACATTTCTTTTATGGTGCGAGCACATGATTTTTGAGGACCTTGAATCAAAAATTGTTGAGACGCAATACGGCAGAATCCACGCATTGACGCACATGCCTGAAAGCGCAAAGCATGTTTTCGTGTTCCTTCACGGGCTAAGGGCCGACGTGCGCTCATGGAAAAGGCTCATCCCGTACCTTGACGACGATTGGGGAATAGTCCTGCTCGACATGCTGGGCCATGGAGAATCGGATGCACCGCACATGGATTATACCCCAGAAGTGCAGGCCAGGGCCGTTTCAGATGCAGCATTGCAGCTGGTTCCCTGCAGTTATATCCTTGTCGGCAATTCATATGGAGGGTGGATAACAGCTTACGGCTCGGCCAATGGCATTTATGGGAACAATATTTCAGGAATCGTTCTTGAGGACTCTGCCGGCCTAAGGGAGGAAATGGAAGACACTTTGAAATCCATTACATACGAAGAATTCTACGACATGCAGATAAAAAAATTAAGCATGCTCAACAGAAACGAGGTCAAATGCAGCAGGGATTACGTAGTAAGCAGCATAATAGGGAAGGAGAAAAGCAAGTACCTTCTTGGCAGGGAGGAGCTCGGGCGCATAAAGTCAAGGTGCCTGATTGTTTGGGGAACCGACGACAAAACCATAGACAAGAAATATGCTGGATATTTTAACGACTACATAAGCGGATCCGAGCTTGTGTTAGTAGATGGAGGAGGGCACGTGCCCCACTTCTCGAAACCGTCTGAGTTTGCCAATGCCCTGAAAAGATTTGCAGATTAGACGGGTAGACACTATGCTTTTACAGCAATAGCAATGTCACGTCCTGAGGAGTTTTTCTATGCCTCCCAACCCGTAGCGGAACTCCTTGAGCCCGTATCTTACCGTAGATTCGTCGACGTTTACGTGCGACATTATCTTTGAAACCTTGCCTTCCATAGCATCAAGCTTGTTGGGTACTTTTTCGGAGATAATTTTCGCGTATTGCCTGTAGTTCTTATCCGATTTCATGTGTGCCAGGGACCTGTCAGAATCGGCCATCAGCATTGCGGAATTGACGCTGCTTATGCTTTTGAGAAGATGACCAGCTGTAGCCGCAACCGTATCAGGCACGTCGAAAACATCTGAATGTGAGAACATTGCAACCAACGCGCTCCTTGCTCGTGTATTTGTGAATACGAGCGGGTTTATGCTTGTCGCAAGGGTGAAGGCTATGTCGGCGACCCTGACGCTTATGCCACTCTGGGCCATGTACACTTCTATGGAGCCTGCGAATAGCTCCCTGCCGAAGGATATTGGGCCCAAGCCGCCGGAAGGAACGAATATGTCGGTATCTGGATATGCCTTGTCCCTGTATACCGGGAACGGGGAATAGTGCGTTACGTTTTCGTAGCAGAGCTTACCCTCGACCATAACGGCCTTTACCTTGTCCACCATCCTGTCTTTTTTCATTCCGGAAAATGCCTTTGCCGCATCGGCATCAGGCATGATCACGTCTATGTCTATCGAAGGCCTCAGATAGTTTGACAGCTTTTCGGGTATCAGCACCTTTTTCCCAGAACCCCCGTCAAGCAGCATCTCCAGCCCTGCTGAAGCCTTGACTGCCGTTTCAGTGAGCTCAAGCTCGTGAAGATGCGGCTTCGCCTCCAGGCAGCACTTTGAATCATTGATTATTTTCTTTTGCATCTGTATCGCAGATGGGTTTGTGCGTGCCGAATTAATTTAAGCCTTCTCTGTAGCTTTTGGAAAATTTACCTGTGCGCCGCCCTTGTTCCAATAAAGTTTATAGTTGTTATTTTTTTATAAAGCATGACTTGCAGTGGTTGCTTGATACCTGTATTCGACTTCGACAGATTTTTAATGGGCTTTTCGCTTGGAGTCCACATTATACTTGCAGTGATAGGCATAGCCCTGCCGGTAATCATAGTTGCTGCAGAGGTCGTCGGGATAAAGCGAAAGGATCCATATTACACCAGGATTGCGAAAAGACTGACCACGATGCTCATAGTCTTCTTTGCTGTAGGCACGGCTTCCGGAACCCTTGTGGCCCTAGAGCTGCTTTTTCTGTGGCCAAAATTCATGGTTCTCGTAGGCAATGTAGCGATACTGACCCTTTACATAGAGGTTTTTGCGTTCTTCCTTGAAGCCATATTTCTGGGAGTCTACGTATACTCCTGGGACAAGTTCAAAAACCGCTATGCACACGCTTTTACCGGAGTGCTCGTGGCGTTGGGGGCAGTGCTGAGCGCTGTTTTCATAACGATGCTGAACGCGTTTATGAACACGCCGGTGGGTTTCAACATACCTGAATATCTGAAGACCGGAGTGATAGCCGACGTGCATCCTCTTGCAGTCCTTGCCACGCCTTCAACTCTGATAGAAGTGGCCCATGTCGTCTCGACGTCTTACTTTGCCGGCGGCTTCATATTCATATTATATTTTGCTTACAGGATGCTCAAGAGCGAAGGCGACGAAAGGTTGCATTACAGGAAGGGATTGAACATAGCGTTCAGCCTTACGCTCGTAGCGACGTTCTTTGCAGTCGTAACAGGAATATTATCGATATCAGGGCTCTACAGCTTCCAGCCGGAGAAGTACGCTGCAATGGAGCTGAATCTTTACCCCACAACGCACGCTCCTGAGCTGCTCGGAGGATTCTATTCCAACGGCACGATAAAAGGAGTTATAGCCAGCGTACCGGGACTACAGAGCTTCCTTGCTACCGGTAGTGTGAACGGCTCTGTTCCAGGCTTGTCCTCTTATCCGCAAAGCACCTGGCCGCCGCTGATAGTGCATTTCATGTTCGACACCATTGTAGGGCTTGGATTCGGATTCGGGTTTGTAATGCTGATAGTATTTCTCATGCTGATATTCAAGATGCACCCCTTTGACAGGAAATGGATGCTCATACTTCTAATGATAGCAGCGGTTGCCGGCGTATTCCTTCTGGAGCTTGGATGGGCTACGGCAGAGATAGGCAGGCAGCCATGGATAGTCTACAACGTGCTGCTGGTGTCGCAGGCGGCGAACACATCGCCATCGATAATACCGCTGACCATATTCTTCGTAGCATTTTACATAGTAGTATTGCCATTCACGGTATTGGTAATAAAAAGGCTGCTTAGGGACAGGCCGATATCGAAAGAGCAGGTGTAAAAATGAGCATTATGTTTGCGATAAATTACCTGATATTTTCCGTTTTCCTGACACTTTTCGGCTTAGAAGTCGGGATAGCCGTCACCATGCTGCTCGAATACGACAAGCACAAGGACAATATGAAAAGATTCCTTATGCCGCTCTGGGAGGTTACCGGAACGTTCGCGGTGTTCTACCTTGTGAATCTCGAGGCGACGGTGCCATCGCTGCTCATGCTCGTAGGCACGATATTCGTGGTTCCACTGCTAATTGCGGCAATATTCTTTATACTTAGGAACGCCTTCCTTTCATACAGCGAGTATATGGGAGACAAACGCTCCGAAAAGCGTTATCTGCATGTATACGCGATAGCCACGTTGGTGGTAGCGTTTATAGCAATTTCGGTTCTTGACTCAGGGATAAGCGGAATAGGTATAAACGCCCCTGCATACTCTATAAATATGCTGAAGATGTTTGCAAATTCGTTCAACATACTTATGTTTCTGGGCATCGCGCTGCTTTCAGTTTTCGTTGCTGCAGTATTTTTCGACGTAAGAGAATATAGATGGTTTTCCAGTCTTGCTGCAATACTTGGTATAATTGCGATAGCCATAGCGACCCACTCTGCAATGGGATACCTGTTTTCTGCGGCATTTGGTCCTGGGCTGCCTTATCTGATAGGATTGCTGGTGCTTTTGGCGGCAGTTCTTTACCTTTATCATTCCGGGAAAAAATATGCCAAGTACATTGCAGTGCTGTGGTTCCTGCTCGCGGTCAATTTCTTCGGATTCATGCAGAGCCCATACTTACTTGGAGGCACAGTTGAAATAAACAGTTATTTGGCCTCCGGACCTATGGCATTCTACGTTAACTTAGTGACGCTTATTGGAGGTACCATATTGATAGTGTCATTGGTTTTTATGGTTTACGTTAGTTATATAAAGAAAACACAAAGAATAACCGGTAGTTATTGATGCAGGGTTTGGAAATTATAGTATTCGTTTCGACAATCATAATAGCAATACTGAGCGCTACGCTAGCCGCTTTCATGACTTACAAGTGGAAAAACAACAAAGAGGTCAAAAGCTTCGGGTTCTGGTCGCTGGGATTGTGGATATTTACAGCAGCGGTGCTTTTGGAGAGCGTCTTCTCGCTGAACCTGTACAGCGAAGCACTGGTAGACATATATCTCTTCCTAGTAGTATTTCTGGTTGAGTCGCTAGCAATGGGCTCTCTATGTCTAATAAAAAGCAACAAAATAAAAGTTACTTATCTTGCGTATATATTAGTCATTGACGTAGCCATGGTTATTGCGCTTCAAGCTTCCACAATAAAAAATCTGATAGTTACTTACGTCGTTTACGGACCACTACCTCTTTCAGTAGTAACGATTTCTTCGCTTGGAACGTTTCCGGCTGCAATCATATTAGTAGTCGTTGCAGCGCTCTCCTATCACAGGGGCAAAAACAAAAAAATGCTCAGCATAATTGCCGGCACCATAGTCGTGAGCATTGCAGGTACTCTTTATATAGCTGCAATTCCTGAATTCTTGTATTATTCTGAATTCATAGGGATACTGCTTTTGTGGTTTGGCTTTTTCAGCTTCGGCCACGGCAGGAATGCAAAAGTAGTTAGGAAACCGGGGAATATATCCAAGAGGCATAAAACGGCAAAAGTAAAGAAAAATGCAAGATATGCAAAAAGCACCGGCAGGGTTAATAAAACAAGAAGGAAAAAGATACGCAGATGAGGTGTCTCGTTGTCAAATCACATAATAGCGGTGCCTAACAGCGTCGATCTTGCTTCGTTCATAGGCAAAAAGGGATCCGAGAACAGTATAACGTTTTATAACAGGAGCCTTGACGGGAACGTAATAACTGCCTTGGTTCCGACTTCGGTAGAGGACAAATTTTACGCCATTTCCGAAATACTTACTATCTCTGAAACAATAGTTCTCTCTACTGAAAACATGGACAGGCTTTTCGGGGAATTGCTCGTGGCCTCAAAGCTGCTAGATAAGGGGGTGATCCTGAGCTCGGAAAACGCCGATTCGGAAATAATAAAAAACGCCGGATTGTCGAATTACAAGGTATGCGACAGGGATACGCTTTTGGAAACCATACTTTCAATGGGTAAAAAAAGCAATCCCGGAGAAACGTGCAGGGTGGACATAGACAAGGCTTTTAACGTAAAGGGCATAGGAGCAGTGGCACTTGGAGTAGTAATAAGCGGAACAATAAACGTGCATGACGAGCTCTGGCATAGCTCGGGAAAGAAGATTCTTGTAAGGTCCCTTCAGAGCCAGGACGTAGACGTAAAGACCGCAGGGCCTGGAACGAGGATAGGAATCGGGCTTAAGAACATTGAGCCCGAAGCGATTGAAAAGGGCAGTATCATTTGTTCGCTTCAGCACACCGTGCATAAAAGGATTAAAATAAGGATAAAGCTTGCTGATATAAATAAGGAGCAGCTGGAACCAGGGAAGTTTTATGGTTTGGGCAGCAACTTTTCATACTCTATGGCAAAGATGGAAAGCATGGATGGAGACAATGTTACATTTGCGCTCGAAAAGCCGCTGTCTGTTCTTGAAGGGGACGAATGCTTGTTCATCAGGGAGGCTCTGCCGCGCATATTCGCTTCGGGAAAGATAATCAAACTGCTTTAATTGCATATTATATGGCATCACGGAAACTTGTCTTAGACTGGCATCGTAGATAGCAAACACATTAAATTTAGGCTTGGCGTACGTTTTTAGGATATATATGCCGTTGCACAGTAGGGTAAAAGCCTTTTGCAAAGCCAGGGTGAGATGACCGAAAGCCATATTTGATTGTATTTTAACGCATCGAAAAGCAGCCATTGATGGGCCCGTGGAGAATCGAACTCCATGTCTTCTCCGTGTCAGGGAGACGTCTTACCAATCGACTACGGGCCCGTGCAGAGGATATTTTGCTTGAAACTATTATAAGTTTTCGCATTCTTTGCCAATTTCTCATTTTACGGTGATGGTCATGCCGTCGTAAGCCGCTACCGAATTTGGGAATACGGATTTCGCTTCGCTTAGAAGCACAGATGTGTCCTTGTATCTCGTGCTGAAGTGATATAAGACCAGCTTCGACACGTTTGCTTTTTTGGCTATCTGGGCGGCTTCAACGCTTGTCGAATGCTTTCTCTCCTTTGCCAGCTTTGAGAGCTTGTCTTCGTAGGTGGTCTCGTGTACCAGTACGTCTGCATGCTGCGCCGCCTTCGCCGTGCTGGCAAGCGGCCTGGTATCCGTTGCGTATGCGAACTTTTTTCCATTTTCGCGCTCGGTAACGTCTTTGAGGTAGACCCTTTTGCCCTTTATAGTAAGATGGCCCCTCTTGCTGATTTCCTTGAACATTTCCCCCTTTATGCCTAGCTTTCTGCACTTTTCGCCGATGAACTTAGTCTTGTCCTTTTCCGCAAACGAATACCCGTAGCAGGTGACAGAATGGTTGAGCTTGAACGCCTTTACCGAAAAATCTTCGCCATGCAGAACGGTGCCAGACCTTACCCCCTTAAGCACTATTCCGAAGCCTATTATGGCATTGTCGAACTTTATAAGGCTCTCTATGACGCTCTGAAAGCCTTCAGGGAAATATACCGTAAGCGGATCCTGCCTATGGTAGAGCGACATTGTCCTAAGAAGCCCGGCAAGGCCGAGAACGTGGTCCGCATGGGCATGGGTTATGAAAATATGCTTGACCTTCGATATGTTTACGCCGAATAGCTGCATCTGCCTCTGGGTGCCCTCGCCGCAGTCGAAAAGCATGGCTATGCCTCCGTGTTGCAGGGCTACCGATGATAAGCCCCTGTCCTTTGTGGGGGCCGAGCCCGAAGTTCCCAGAAAAGTTATTTTGAACATTTCATTACGCCATTAATATTGCAACCGAAAGGCTCAAAGCTCAATCGTGATTGTCTTGTCTTTGAGGTTGACATCTATCACATTTAGCCCGAATGCCTCTTCTATGTCCTCCTTCTTGAAGCGCTTCAGCTCCCTTGCCGTCTTTATTATCGAATTTATTAACTGCATGTTGTTGTATATTGCGTCTCCCTTGCTTTTCAGCTCGCCTATTTCCTTGGCGGTCTGCTCTATTATTTCTTTCTGCTTCCTTATGCTGGCTTCCAGTTCCTTGGCTTTGCTGCTTTCGCTTTGGACCTGGCTATCCTTATGCGAAAGATAATATTTCTCAAGCGCTTCGTAAGAAAGCTTGAAGCTCTCAACTTCCATGCCTTCGTATTTCTTGATATCGCATATCGCGTAATCCACCATGAACCCGTTTTCAGTGTAGACCCTGGGCTTCGGGGAGCCTATGTATTCAGAATATGCGGCGATGTTTTTTGATATTGTTGCTATGTCCGAACCTGAGAGCGAATCCGATGTGGCCGAGGGATCAAGCCCAAGGCGTATCACCGCATCCTCGACATAAAGAGAGCCTATGTTTATCGCTGACGAGAGTGCCTGCATCACGTTTTTTTCCTTTGGCCTTGGCGACGCGATTATGGCTTCCTGCAGCATGCTGACATTCGAGAGGTTGCTCACAGTCATGCGCTTGTTTTTCGGTGTTATATACGTTTCGCCTGGAAATATCTTCCTGTCAGAGAACTCGTGCCTTGAATACGCCAGGGTTATTTTCATCTCTGAATCGGCTATTATCACGTTGCCCTTGCCGAACATTTCTATTATTAAGCTCTGTACTTGGTCGCCCTTTTCCATAGATATGCAGAGCACACGGTCGTCGTTCAGAAGCGATATTCCAGTTATCCTTGAATTTGATATTCGTTTCCTGACGGCCTGGGAGAAATTCGTTGGTTGGTCCTGCTGAGTTAGCATGCTGGCTATGCCGAGGAACTTTGCCGGGGCTATGACTAAATTGTGCTGCCCTTCTCCTGATTTGTTGAGCTTGAGCCTGAACTGGGGCCCGGGAAACTCGTAGAACTTCTCTATGTAGAACCCCTTGAGGAATTCTAGCTCCCTTGCGATGGCTGCAAGCTCAAGGGTTGATGGCTCCCTCATTTAATCAAATGCAGATTTATTTCTTGACCTTTTTAAGGCCCTCCTCCTTGGTGACTCTGGCGAAGAGCTTTGCCTTTTTAAGCACCATTGACATGTTGCTGTGGTCCTCGAAGGCCGTGCCTATCTGGACTATGTCGGCTCCGCTCCTGTATGCGAGCCTAAGCTCCTTCTCTGATATTATGCCCCCTCCGACTATGTAAGGCACGTCTATCGCAGACTTTACCGCCTTTATCATCTCATGTGATATCGGGCCTCCCCCCTGAAGGCGCGGGTTTGAACCAGTATCCGTGACTATCAGCCTGTTGCCGAGATATTGGCCCGTGAGCGCCAGCGCTGCTGCTATCTTGGGCTTTTCCCTCGGAACGAGGTTCGCATCGCCAACCCATCCGGCAGTGCCTCCGGGAGCCACGAGTATGTAGCCCACAGGCAGCGGCTCTATGCCCGCCATCTTTATTACCGGTGCGCCGAGCATCTGCACCTGGGCGTGCCAGTACGAATTTCGCGAGTTCAGAAGGGATTGAAAATATATCGCGTCGGCGTATTTGGTTATCGTGGCCACGTTGCCCGGGAACAGCACTATAGGTATGCTTATTGATTCCTTTACTGCCTTGGTCACCTCGTCGAGCATTGATCCCTGGACTCCGCTGCTTCCGCCTATGAGCAGTATGTCCGCTCCGCCATTGTCCACTGCTTTGGCGGTGTTTATGACGTCCTTCCAGCTTTTGTAGTCGACAGGGTCTATGAGGCTGAAAAGCATCGCTCCCTTTGATTCCAGGGTGTCGTCTATGTATTTCTCAACTTTGCCTTTTTTGATATTCATTGCTATACCTTTTGGTATTTTTATACGCTCATTGCTTGGATTTTTTGTATTCCTCCAAAAGCATTAGGCCGTCCTTGCGTATGTTGTGCTTCGGATCGAATCCGAGCTTGCGCCTGGCCTTCGATAAGTCTATCCTCCTGTCGCTGGCAAGGAATTCGAGCTCATCGTAGTTTATGTTGGCTATCTTGCTCGTCAGTTTGGCTATGGCGTGAGGTATGCTGCGCTTTGGCGGCTGCACGCCCAACTCCTTTGCCACTAACTCGAAGAGCCACTTTATGGTGTAATCTTCGCCTTCAGTTATATTGTAAATCTCGCTGTCATTTGACTTTGATTTTATTGCGAGAACCATGGAATCTGCTGCATCGTCCTCGTGTATCAGCGCCACGTGGTTGGTTCCGCCGCTTACGTATATGGCCCTTCCCTGCTCTATGAGCTTGAATATCTTGAAGTACGAATCCTTGTAGTCAGGTCCGTAGAACGTCCCGAACCTTAGTATAGTGTACTTCATAAGTTTGTTTGCGTCGGCGAACGACTTTATTACCTGCTCTGCCATCATCTTGCTTTCCGAATACGGACTGGCGGGCTTGACGGTGGAACTTTCAGAGAGTAGCTCGTTTGGCCTCTTGTAGCCGTACACTGTAATGCTGCTGGCATATATTATGTGCACTGGCTTTTTCGAATTCTTGTTTGCAGCCTCGTATGCGGTGAGCAGGTTTTCGGTGCCTATGACGTTTATGTTTATGAGGTCATCGTACGTGTTCTTATAGTTGTACACAGCAGCAGCTATGTGAAATATGTTGTCGACCCCAATGCATGCTTCCTCGAGAACCTTGGAGTCGTTTTCGTTCTTGAGAGTGAGATCTGCCACATAGACCTTGACCTTAGATGGAAGGGCCATCCATTCGTTGGACTTTGAGGGGTGCACCCTGAGTATGGCCCTGACCTCATGGCCCATGTTGACAAGCTTTTCAACCAGCCTTCTCCCCAGCGCTGAGGTCGCTCCGGTAACCAAATCGACAACAACCTCATTGCCTGCCTGGTGCTCCATCACTTTCCACCGCTTTCGCCGTCCAGGACACCCTTTACTACGTCA
>JAKAUR010000015.1 GCA_021827665.1 Microcaldota archaeon | reverse complement strand
GTGCTCTCTATGAAGAGCGAGTCTATGCGCGGATAACGCGTAGATGTCGGATCGAAAAGCCTGGTGAAGCCGTACTTCATGTCCCCCGTATGCACTATGTTGTACATCCCCTCGCCGACGTGCATGTGTACGGTTGAGCTTCCAAGTATGTGGCCGGCGTTGTGGTATGTTAGCTTGAGCTCGTCCGTTATGTTCGTTACCTCGTTGTAATCCCTTGTTATTATGTGCGTGAGCATCTTGCGCACGTCCTTCTCCGAATACAGAGGTGTGGCTCCGCTCCTCTGTACGAGCTTTATGTAGTCGTTGAGCAGCAGCGCTGCGAGGTCCCTTGTCGGTGGCGTGCAGTACACAGGGCCCTCGTACCCGTACTTGAACAGGTAGGGTATGAAGCCCATGTGGTCCATGTGCCCGTGCGTTATTACTACGGCATCAAGCTCGTTTATCGAGAAGTTGGCGCTGTCCAGATACGGAAACGCCTTGTTGTTTTCGGAATTTGCATTTGCATCCAGGCCCTTTATTCCTGGCTCTGGGCTTATCCCGCAGTCTATTATCACCTTGGAGTGAGGCGTTTCTAGGAGCAGGCTGCTTCTGCCGACCTCCCTGAAACCGCCAAGAGCAGTTGCCTTGAGCCATTCGCTCTTCATTATGACGCGGTTTATGTTCTTTCCTATCGTATTAAGGAACTTTTTCCTGAAATCGCTTTCGTTGAACATTAGCTGTCGTACTCCCTTTATTGTCTCGCTGTCCATTGTCGGCGTCCTGAGCACCTTCGGCACCCAGCTCGTATCGGTGGCTATGGCCTTCAAGGTAGAGCCGCCCTTCCCTATGACAAGTCCGGGCTTCAGCGCCTCTATGTAGACCTCGGCGAAATCGGGGACGAACCTTATGTTTGTGACGTTGGCTTCCTTGGGTATGAGCTGCTTGACCACCTCCATGGCCTTCTCCGGAGCCATTAGCGATGAATTCTCGCTGCGTATTATGAGCTTCTTCTTTATTGCCGAGGCTATGTCGCGCACCAGGTTCTCGTCCTGGTATACCGCCTTTATGTTCTTGACTATTACTATTATGTCAGGACCCTCGAACTCCGCCTTGGAAAATCCGGCTTCGCTTGGCAGCAGCGACTGTATCTTTTTGAAAAGCTCGTCTGATCGCTCTTTTGATGTGTCTTTCTCAGTTTTTTTGTCTTCCAATAAATCACTTCAGTAAAACAAGTAGCATTTTAATTGATTGAATTCCGAAAGGCCGAACGGGCATGGCTCATTTCTGAGCCGTTGCCTTTTCCAGATCCTTTCCGGTGTACTCCACATACCCGTTGGCCTTTGTTATCGAAGCCACGGTTATGTTGTTTCCCGTTGCTGAATCGCGCCTCATCGCTATGCTGAGCGCCCTTGCTGCGACCTTTATGCCGTCCTTTATTGTCATCGTAGGCTTGTATGTCTCTTCCAGATAGCCCAGCGCCGTAAGCGAGCCGCTTCCGGTTGACGTGAACTTCTCCTCTGTGAAGCCTCCGAGCGCATCGAGGTTGTAAACGTATCCCTTGTTGTCGTCATCCACGCCTGCAACTATGAGCTGCACGTAGAACGGCATCATCTTGTTCTCCTGCAGTATTATCGACAGGAGCGTGGCTGCGGACTTCGGGGACATTGGCCTGCTCTCGTTCATCTTGTATATCTCGTTCTGTATCTTAAGTATCCTGATTATCTCCTGGGCGTCTCCCACGGCTCCGGCTATTGTCATCGCAAGGTTCGAGTCTATAGACCAGACCTTCCTTGCCTCGGTGCTTGCTATGAACGTGTCCATTGTCGCCCTTGAATCTGCGCCCACTACGACACCGTCCGAGCACACTATCCCTATGGTAGTCGTTCCCTTCATATATCTTTTCATGTCTTTTTCATCCATAAACTCGCCTTGGTTTAACGCAAAATAAGGATGGCATTACTGCTTATCGGGCAAAATCATTGCCGAAAGGCACATGCACCCCTTGCAAAATCCATCCAAACAAACACACTTGCAGTTATTATGTTAAAATAATCAAAGCCGAAAAAACAAGGCTCACAAAAAAACTGGCCATTAAATTTTCATAGGTTAACTATAAAAGGCTTGCTGTGGGGATTTTTTATAGCTCTATAACGCTGCCGTTCCCTATGAACTTCTCCGCGCTGCCCGAAAGCTCGGCATAGCCGAACGTCCTGTGCATCTTCGTTATCCTTACCTTGTATATGTTGCCTATCCTTGTCTTTGCGTGGTTGACGAATATCACGAAGTCGCCCACCTTTCCTATGCCCTCGCCCCTGGCGCCCTTGGCCTCCACCTTCAGATCCAGTTCCATTCCCTCTTCTATTGCCCTTTCGTCTACCATTTTTCCACCCAGATTCCTTTCAGGACGGGTAAAGAGTAACCTCTACACGTCACTTATTTCCCATCCATAGTGATATGTGCGTAGAAGGTTTAAAAGCTTAATCTGCAGCTTTTTGTATTTCACTCTTTTTTGCGCATGTTCGTCGAATTGACGCGCTTGCGGTCATGCGTAGCTGGCTTTTTGCCATTTGGGCCGGTTTTGTCAACGGTGTCTTTGTAAGTGACAATCCTGTAGAGAGCATAGGCGCTTATCAGCATAAGTATTATCATGACCCACAGGGATCCGTACCTGTAGCTGTTAAGGTGCGCCATCTGCTGCTGCGTGGCGTTGTCGGCCATGGCAAGCAGGGTTGCGGCAAGGCCTGGATCCTCATTTGCTATGCTTTTTGCCTTGGCAAGGTACGAGTACGGCTTCTGCAGGTTCGGATAGAAGACCAGGTAGCTGCTCCTGTTAGCAAGGGTTAGCAGCGCCTCGGTCTTGTTTATGCTCACGTTGATGCTGTTGCCCATTACGGATGGCGTGGCCTGCTGAAGGCTTATACCAAGCCTTGAGTTGTAGTACGCCCCGTAAGCGAGCAATACCGCGCCCAGAATGAACAGGGCTAGCGATATCGTCACTACAGTCTTCTTCTCGACCATGGCATCATAGGTTTACGTCTATGTTGAGCTGTTCCTTGAGCTCGCGGTACCTGTTCCTTATGGTTACCTCTGTGACTCCTGCGACGTCAGCCACTTCCTTCTGCGTCCTGCGTTCTCCCGCGAGAGCGCCTGCAATGTAGACCGCTGCGGCGCTTACGCCGGTGGGGCTCCTTCCTGAGACAAGGCCCTTCTTCATGGCGTCGTGCAGAAGCTCTACAGCCTTTTCCTGCGCCTCTCCGCTAAGCTTGAGAGCGTTTACGTACCTTGGCACGTAGCTGACCGGATCGGTAAGCGGTATCTTAAGGCCGAGCTCGTGGGATATGGCCCTGTAAGCCCTGCCTATCTCCTTCTTCGGCAGCCCCGATATGTTAGCTATTTCGTCAAGAGTCCTGGGCATTCCGGCCTTTCTGCATGCTGCGTATATTACTGCCTGCACTACGGTCTCTATCGGCCTTCCCCTTATGAGGTTGTTCTGCACGCACTTCCTGTACAGAAGCGCAGCGTTCTCCCTTATGTTTTCTGGAAGCCCGAGGTAGCTCGAAACCCTGTTGAGCTCGGGAAGCGCTATGAGGTAGTTCCTCTCGCTTGAGCTAGCTATGCTCGCCCTCTTGTGCCACTTCCTCATCCTGTAAAGCTGGGCCTGCCTCTTCGAAGGAATTCTTACTCCCCTTATGTCCTTGTTGTAAAGGTCTATCTCGGTTACAAGGCCCTTGTTCGGCCTGGTGTATTTCATTGGAGCTCCGGTCCTTGCCCTTGAGTTCCTCTGGTCCGAGTCGAACGCCCTCCATTCTGGGCCGGTATCGGTTATATTCTCCTCTATTACAAGGCCGCAGTTGTTGCATACGAGCTCTCCCCTCTCGGTATCATATATGAGGTCGGTGCTTCCGCAGCTCGGGCACACCTTGCTTATCTCAGCCATTGCCGAAGAGCGCTGACTCTGCTGCGCCGGTACTATCTGGTTCTTGGGCTTCTGGGGCTTTGACTCCTGAGTCCCGTTGTCAACATTTAGTTTATTGTTCATTATTGTTATTTTCTTCACATTCTGGGACTTGTTCACACTTCCGGAATTCTTCTCGTTTTTCTTGTTTTTGCTATTTGGCATTCAATCTACCTTCTTCAAGCGTTTGCATACTTTTTATCTCGAAAGACTTGACCTTCGCGTTGCTTCACCACATAAATAAGCTTTTAAAGCTTTCTAAAAAAAGCAATATTATACTTGCCAAATAGATATTTAAATCTTTCTATATCCACGCGTAGTATATCCTACATTTTGCCGCACGGCTAAAAGCCCGCGATTAGGACCGGGCGCAAGCGAAAGCCGCACATCCGGTAATACTTATTACTTAGAGAGTGTTGCGGAAACTATTTAAAACTTTAATGGAGAAGGATATCAGGTGATCAGAATGCGTGTTTCAGAAATGTACAACCTCGACATATACAGCGACAATGGACAGTACCTCGGCGAAGTCAAGGATGCGATAGTTGACCTTGAGAAGGGAGAGGTAAGCAGGATCATGATGGAGGAGTGGAAGAACGCTAGCGAAGACGAAGTCAGGCGCATGCTCCAGCAGAAAAGCATACTTTTCAAGAACATAAAGAACATAGGCGACGTGGTCCTCGTTTCTGCAATAAGCGGACCGGCAAAGAACAGCCCGTCGTCAAGCACCGAGCTTTCGGATTTGGCAGGCAGATGATTTTTGCCTTTTTAGTTTCGGCCTTATAATCTTTTCTTTTTCTGTTTTCATTTTTCGTATTACTTTATTACCTGAGGCAGCTTTATGCCGTGCTGCCCCTTGTAAAAGCCGGCGTACGTATTTCCAGTCTTGTTCTGCAGCTTGACGAATATGACGTGCGCGAACCTCTGCTTTGGCCTCAGCTTTATCGCGTACGGCGCGTTGTTTATGACTTCTAGCGTTATCGTACCCTTGAATCCCGCGTCTATTATAGTAGGAGGCATAGAGAGCCCGTGCCTGGCCCAGGTGCTTCGCAGCTCTACGAATCCGGCCACGTCGTCCGGAACCTCCATGTATTCAGAAGTGGTAAGCAGGACCTGCTCCTTTGACGCTATCACCATCTCCTTGACGTTTTTCTTTATCTTGAAGCATTTCCCTATCTCCTCGTTGCTCGACATCGGATCCATGACGAAATCAGCTCCCATGTCCTTGTGGTGCGCTATTTCTGCCGCTAGGCGCATGTCTATCCCGTTCTCGCGAACCATGTCGTTGTAAAAAGGCTTTATGACAAGCCTCTTCATCTGTATCATGCCGTTTATGTCGTAGTCAGAAAGTATCAAGCAATCACCATGGAATCTTTTTTAAAAAGGCATATATAATTATCCTTGTTTAAATAAATCGCTTGCTTGCAGAAGCGTGGGCTCCCATCGTCTAGCCCGGCCAAGGACACGGGGCTTTCAACCCTGTAACACGGGTTCAAATCCCGTTGGGAGCACTTATTATTTATAATTTGCATGTGTTAATTATGCAGTTTCTATGGAATACAAATACTCAAATAATGTGATAAGATTCCCAAACGTTGAGCTTACGATATTAGATAAGTTGACCATAGACTTCACAGCGAGGATCAAATGCAGGTATGTCATAGTAAGCGGGTACATTGCGCTGCTTTTCGGCAGAAGCAGAAACACCGAGGATGTCGATATATTCATAGAAGACAAGGGGTTTCAGGAATTTTCTAAGTTTTATGAAGGAATACTGTCAACCCCAAAATACTATGCACTGAATGCGGACGACGCTGCAGATGCCTATGAGTTAATGCACGAGGGCTCATTGAGATTTGCCGAAGTAGATACGTTTGTGCCGAATTTTGAGATTAAATTTGCCAAAGACGAGGCTGACTTTTACGCCCTCAATAACGCTCTGACCGTAGAACTGGATGGAGGCAAAAGGCTTAAGATTTCACCCTTGGAATTAGAGATTGCATACAAACTATATCTTGGAAGCGAAAAAGATTTTGCAGATGCGAGCCATCTGTATATCGTATTCAAGCACGCACTCGATAACGAGAAGCTTAAAGAGTTTCTAAGGGAACTTGATATAAAGAAAAATGTAATAAAAAAGATACTGGGAGATTTATGAAAGAAACAAATCTGTTAAAGATAAAAGATCACAAAAAGTTTATGAGAGAACTTGACCTGAGCAAAAAACGGAATTTTGAAAACAATATGAAGTTTGTGGTCTTTCATGCTGAATGGCTAAAACGTGTGAGCAACAAGGAGTGGAGCAAAAGGCGCAGGCAGCTTGTTGACAGCTTATACAAGTCCAACAGGAAGCTTAAGCTCAAGAAGGTAAAGGCATAACGTTTGCTTCAACTCCAGAACACGAGTTCAATCCATATGGGAGAACATAAAAATCGGAGTTATATATAACCTTGACAAACAGTACATCCGTCTACTTGTCTGAAATGCTATGCATCTGTGAACTTTCCTCTGCGTTAATTCGTTCTACGGCAAAAAGAAATAAATATATGTTTAAACATAAACATATTGTGATAAAGTGTCGAAGACCATAACGATAAAGGAGAAGGTATACCTAGACCTTATAAAAGTAAAGAAAGATAATGAGAGCTTCAGCGAGCTTTTCGAGCGCCTTATCAAATCAGCCAGCCCCATGGATGTGCTGACGAAGATCAGAGGCAGCGTTGAATTCAAAGACAAGCGCAGGATGCTGTCCGAGCTGCGTTCGAAGAGGACTGAGGTGAGGACCTGATAATAATTGACAGCGATGTGCTGATAGAAATCTACGACAAAGGATCCAGTACGGGTGAGGAAGCTCTAAACAGGATTAAGGAAAGCGGCGATATATTTTGTATAACCTCCATAAACCTGCACGAGGTTCTTTATGACCTTATGAAATATGCAAAGCCATCCGAGTATTTAATGCAGTTACCTGTTCTTGATTACTCTGCCAAGGATGCGGAGCTTGCGGCCAGGTTGGAAATCGGCATGGAACGTAAAGGAAGGAAGATGGCAAGGATAGATGCCATGATTGCAGCAATCGCGATAAATGCAAATGCAAAGCTATATACCAACAACAAGAAGCATTTCAATGGCATTGCAGGATTGGAGCTATTCTAGAATCTTTGTACCTCAATTCAAGCGGAAGAATAGAGCTTTCAGCCCTGTAACAAGGGTTCAAATCTCATCTGTAAGCACATACCTGTTACGAGAGAGGCGGAATTCAGTAAATTAATCCAGATTAACACTTACGCTTCTGCCGTTGCGGTTAACGTATAAATTTTCTATTTCTATCTTAAAGAACCTGAATTCGGCTCCATTTGCGTAGTCATTAATATCATAATCTAAATCTGTTTTTACATCAGATTTTGCTTTCAGTCGCTCTTTGTAAATCTTTATAACTTCTTTAAGCTCTTTATCCCAGACAGGAAGGGCTTTTCCTTCAATCTTAATCTCTTCTGTTTTTCCGATAGGCTGATTTGAGTCATAGATTATCCCGGAAATATGGCTGTTGGATTTGATATTCTCTGAGTGCTTGCTGTCCACTGCAGAAATAAAATAAAAAGTTTTTATGTCGTCGCTATATGCATAGAATATTGCATTACTCCAAGGGTTGCAATTTTTATCTATTGTTGCAAGAGCCATGTATTTATTATTAGAAAGCATTAACTCTGCTTCTTTTTTCATGTCGATTAAATCCCCAACCTCTTTATCCACAATACCACAATTTAACCATTTGCAATTGAAATATTTATAACTGCACGCTTTAGCCGTGAAGTTTGTTGTAATCACCTTTAAAATTTCAGAGTGGGATTACATGTTTGCAAATTTTTCCAATATCCGCTTAACGAGATTGATGACTTCTTTCTGGTTTTCCTCTTTTGTGGCGCCAGGCTTTACCGGATTATACGAATGGTCTGCATTTGATATTATATGTATTGGATAATTGGCGAATATAGGTGAAGCCTCTTTTACGTTCCACATCGGATCAGAGTCTCCGATTATAAACTCCACTGGCAGCGACTTGCCTTCAAGGTGCGCGTGTGAAAATTCGTGCCTTATGTCATTTGGCCTGTTCATTTCGTGCATCGGGTAGCCCATCGATATGACGCCCTTCACGCCGAGATCCTCTCTTCCAGCGAGAAGCGTGGCCATGTAGCCGCCTAAGGATTTTCCCACTATCGCGATATTTTTTGATCCCATATACTTTATGCATGCTTCAAGTTCTGCCTTGTTCCTGTCGAAGTCCATCTTCTGCTCGTCAGTGCCGCCTGCAAAAGAAAAATTAAACCTTAGTACAGAATACTCGCCGCTTAACTCATCAAACAGCTTCTGGATCAGGCTGTCGTACATATCGACGCTGCTTCCGTGGGCCAATATTACGTTAAGTTTCGTGCCGGTTCTCATGGCCGTATCGATTTCTATGCTTTTACCCATAACATTTATTCGTCCTTCCATTCCGACCACCAAGGCAGCTAGACCGTTTTTGATTTGGATCAACATGAGTCTACATCTGGACAGCCCCTGAAATGAAAACTGACAAACTGTTGCGTAAGCCACAGTTAGTTGCTCGAGCACCGTTTTTACAGCCAAATAAATGGGCTTGAGCTTCGTTTACATCAGAGACTATCCCATACTTATTTTTACTTCTTTTTCCCCTACGGCCTCATCAATATATCGTACCGCATGAACATATATATTGTTTTAGTATAATTTCGCCATTGATCAAATCGTAAAGTCGGCAAACAGCATATTATAAATATTTTGTATTTTTGAGTTGTATCGATTCTAATAGTGGTTCCATGGAAAAACTCCGCTCAAAGGACCTGACTGCTCCTAAGGATGAATCAGATGCAGGATCCACAGCACGGAAATCTGCATTGTTAATGCTAAGGAAAGAGAAAGAGGTAGAAAAGGATTCTGCTTCAACTACAGTAACTGGCGGAGTTATAGCCGGTGTTTTGGGCACGGCAGGTCTGCTTACGATGGCTTATGGGGCTCTTGAAGGATCCGGAGGGCTTGCGGAGATAGCCGTAGGGGGCACTGCTGTTCTTTTCAGCCTTGTGGTGGCAGTCATTCCGCATCATAATTGAGCTGGAGCGGTGGCTTTGTGCCTCTTTGAAGCAGAATAAAAATCTGAGAGCGTTAGCTTACCGGGAAAAGGGCACGTTTCTGAGGATCATTCGTAGAATTCCGGGCCGGTGTTCTTCCTCAAAAGCGCTTCGTTGTGGTTTTCCGAGTAGACTTCGCTCCAGTGCACGTATTTCACCCTGGCTGCCTTGCCCTTCTTCGGATACCTTATTGAATGCTCAAACGTAACAGCGCGGTACATGCCGTCTTCCGTATCCACCACTACGAACCTGAAGTTGGCGCCTTCGAATCCGAGCAGGTATGCCCTTCGGTCGCCATCCTTGTACAATATGCCCTCAGAGAGCTGTGAGTTAAGATTTGACATAACAGAGCTTTCGTCTGCCCCCCTCAACGGCATGAGCCTTTCCCTGAGCCTTTCTATGCAATGCACCGTAACTACGAGCGTCATTTCCATTTTGTCCGAAAGCTTTTTCGAAGCATTGCCAGAGTCTTTGTACATATCCAGGGACCTCTTGATTGATTGGCTGGAGGCAATATATTTATTGGTTTTGGGAAGCGTTTTGATTGTATTTTCTTGGAGCGTTAAAAGCAAAGATTGTAGGGGTAGTAGCCTCGTTCCTGCGACAGGTTTATATTTTAGAAGTTGGACTATTTATCGGTGTTAAAATGCTAAAGGAAGGAGACAAGGCCCCGGATTTCAATCTCGACGGATCTGACGGATCTAAGCACGCCCTGAAGGAGTTCAATGGAAAGTACCTTGTCTTGTACTTTTATCCCAAGGACAACACGCCTGGATGCACCATAGAGGCCAACGAATTCAACAAAAGGCTTTCGGACATAAGAAAGCTTGGCGCGGAAGTCGTAGGAGTAAGCAAGGACGACCTTAAGTCGCACGACAAGTTCAAGAAAAAATATGACTTGGAGTTCCTGCTGCTTTCAGATACTTCAAGCGAAATGATAAAAAGCTATGGAGCTTACGGAGACAGGGGCATTTTCGGCATGGGCACGCTGAGGAACACGTACATAATAGGGAAGGACGGCAAGATAGCCAAGATTTACGAGAAGGTAAGCCCAAAGGGGCACGCCTCGGAAGTAATAGAGTTTTTAAAATCGGCCAAGTGATAAAAATGGCGGGAAAAAAAGGAAAGAGTACGACTGCAAAAACCAGCACTAGAAGTGCTACGGTTTCGAAGAAGGCGGACAAAGGCCCGGATTCTGCGATAGAGGCGCTAAATTCAAAGCCGGATGCGGAAAACTGGAAATCCGTGCTTCCTGTGATAAAGAAATCAGGAGCCAAATACTACAGGATATTCTACGACAGCGGGCTCAAGGACAAGGACAACCTCAGGAAAGCGTATGCCGTTCTCTACGACGGGTCCTACAAAAGGCTTTTCAGGATACCGGTAATAGAAGTGCATGACGGAAAGATAGTCGGTGCGACGAAGTACCTTGTCGGATTGAAAATAAACAACAGGCAGTGAGGCTTTTGCCCTCAGGCTTTTTTTGAGACCAGGTAGTCTCCCATTACCAGCTTAGTTGCACCGGTGTTTTCCAGCGTCCATATTGCATCCTCAGGGTCAAGGGCTATCGGCCTGCGGTGCTTGTTAAGGCTTGTGTTCAACACCGCCCCGAAGCCGGTTTCCTTCGCTATGCCGCTTATCAGCTTGAAATAAAGCTTGTTCTCCTTGGCGCTTACCATCTGCGGCCTGGTCGTATGGTCCACGTGGGATGCAGCCGCGAGGCTCTGCCTGTACTCCCTCCTTACGGAATTGGCGCTAGTCATGAACCTGTTTGGGCCCACGCAGTCTTCGAGCAGTTTGTTGGCTTCGCCTTCTAGCATGCTGCTTGCGAACGGCTGGTAGTACGGCCTCTTCTTTATTATCAGGTTAATCTTGTCCCTGTTCTCCGAATCGTTTGGAAGTGCTATCACGCTGCGGTTGCCCAGCGCCCTGGGGCCGTATTCCATGCGGCCCTGAAACCACAGCAGTATCTCGTTCTTCTTTGCGACCAGCTCTGCGGCATGTCCTGCAGGATCCTTTATCGGCTCATAAGATATCTTCTTGTTCTTCGATTTCTTCAACGCATTTAGTATCTGCTCGTTCGTGTAACCAGGGCCGAAATAAACATCGTCTATCTGCTTCCTGTTGAATTTTCCGTGAATGCTGAAGTCTATGTAAGCTGCAGCCCCTAGGGACAGGCCTCCGTCGCCCATCTGCGGGAACACGAACAGTTTTTCAACTTCAGGCATGTGCTCTATGGCCCTGTTGACCAGCACGTTGGAGAAGAATCCGCCTGCAGCCGCAACGTTGTGTATTCCCGTCTCCTTTATCCACTGCCTTACAAGTGTCGTGACCTGCAGCTCCGCATGCTTCTGCACTGCGTACGCGAAGGACTCCCTGTCGTATTTCGACAGCACGTGGTCCTTGAGGTACTCCGCCAGCAGTATCTCATTCCTTGTCCTTATCTTGGAAACGAAATTCTTGGATTTCGAATCATATACGCTGAACTGCCATAGCTCTGGTATCTCGGCAGGGTATGAGTATGCCGCCAGGCTCATGAGCTTTCCCTCGTCTTCCGAGTAACGCATGTCGCAGGCCACCGTGGCCGCTCCGTACATTATGCCCAAGCTCGTGCTTGCCCGGAATTCGGCCAGCCTTTTTATTTCCCCCTTGTCGCCTATCGAGACCGTGCCGCTGAGCCCGTCGCCGGACCCGTCTAGCGTTATTATCAGCGCCTCGCTGAAGCCAGATGTGTAATATGCCGAAGCCGCATGCGAGAGATGGTGCTCTACCACATGCATGCGCTTGTGTGCTAGATCCCCGTCTATCAGCGCCAGCCTTTTTGCCGTCACATTCTTGCTTATGGGTGTGCCAAAGACCCTCCATAGGGCGCGCGGCCTCTGGTTTTGTATGAGCTTGTACGGCACGTTCATAAGGTGCAGCATAGCCCTTGACGGGCGCGGTATTTCACGGCGCCATATTGCGCGCCTTTTCCTGTCCCACGAAGGTATGACCCTGGATATCAGGGCATTGCCCCCTATCCAAGCAAGGGCTATGTCGGTTATTTCCTCTTCGGTGTTCTTCGCAACGTACCGTATCGAATTGGACGGGAACCCCACTTCGTTTTTGTTCTTTGTAAAGCGTTCCTCGTTGACCGCGGATATGACGTTGCCGCCGGAAAAGGCTGAGCTGCCGCAATCGTGAGAATCGTTTATGCCAAGAACAGCCATCTTTTCACTCTAAAACGCAGTTATACAGCTCAAAAATCAAATATTATGCTCTAATCCGTATTAAAAGCTATCGCTTCAGAAGAAAGCAATCGCAGCGTATGCCACGACACTGGATAAATCGCCAGTCTGCGCTCCAGAATTCGAGTACTTGAGCAGAACGCCATTTTTTGCCCCGTTGGCTTTTGCGTAAAGCGCTGCCACGGTCGAAGGGCCGTATCCGCACGCGCTGTCGCCGCTCATCGTAACGCCCTCGTTGAAGCCTTTCGCATCCATCTTTTCAAGCATCTTTATAAGCGGCATGTCCTTGGATTCGGCCACATGTGCCGATTCGTAATGGTTGAAATCCGAGCTTGCCACCAGCAGGGGCTTTCTCTTTAGCTTTGCCGATGCCTTCGTTATTGCCCCATTCATGCATTCTGACGCTTCAAAGTCTTGTACTCCCATGCATATGGCAACCATGGGTATGGATCCAAAAATGTATTGTATGAATGGAAGCTGTACCTCTACTGAATGCTCCTCTGCATGCGATTGCTCGTCTATTTCGGCCATGTCGCATGCGTCGCATATCTCCCTTGCAAATTCCGTATCCGAATGCATCGTACCAAGCGGCGTCTTCCATGGTTCCGAAGATACCCCTATCCGTGCGCCGAGGCCGGTGTGGTTGGGCCCGATTACTATCACGGAATCGTAATCCTTCCTGAAATTATAGGCGCATTTGTACGCGTACGCCGCAGTTTTTCCAGAGTATACGTATCCGGCATGCGGCACTATTATTGAAAAAGGCTTTCCCGACTCTACCTTTGCCTCGTCAAGCGATGCCTTTATGAAACCGCTGAGCTCGGTCTTCTGCTTAGGATAAAAACTGCCTGAAAAAACGCTTTCGCGCATTGAGATTACCGTATTCGCAACTAAATATTATTTTAATTGCACGGCAAAGAATAAAATAGGGATTGCCGGCACGCAATGGCAACGTATAAAGAAATGGGATTTGATATTCTATCGTGCTTCGGATGGTTTTCGTACTTTATGTAGATATGGATTATTTCTTTGCCGCATGCGAAGAGGTGAGGCACCCGGAGTTGAAGGGCAAACCCCTGGTCGTGGGCACCGCTCCGGTAAACGAAAAGTTCAGGGGAGTGG
Organism: Microcaldota archaeon; assembly: GCA_021827665.1. Taxonomy (GTDB): domain Archaea; phylum Micrarchaeota; class Micrarchaeia; order Micrarchaeales; family Micrarchaeaceae; genus Micrarchaeum_A. The sequence goes on along the minus strand of JAKAUR010000015.1, from coordinate 4,837 downwards.
TGCAGACTGCGAATTACGAGGCCAGGAAGTACGGCATACACAGCGGAATGCCAAACATAAAGGCGCAGGACCTCTGCAAGGAGCTCAACTACTTGCATTCGGACGAGGAACATTACGAAAGCGTGTCTGCCGAGATAATGAAAATCTTAAGGTCATACGGCAGACCCCTTGAAGTGATAAGCGTTGACGAGGCCGCGATGGACATAACAGGCCTTACTGACGATGAAGCACTTGAGCTTGCAAGAGACATAAAATCAAAAATAAAGAAATCCTTCGGGCTTACGTGCACCATAGGCATAAGCACAGGAAAGGCCTTCGCCAAGATGGCTTCTGACAAGGCTAAGCCCGACGGCTTAATGCCCATAAAGGCGCAGGAGCTGAGGGGCTTTCTGGATTCGTGCTCGCTTGAGAAGCTGCCTGGAGTTGGCAGCAAAACGTACGAGAGGCTCAAGGAGCTTGGGATAAGCAGCATCGGCGAGCTGTCCAAGCGAGACCCGATGGTGCTTATAGACGCGTTCGGCTCTGCCGGAAAGGAGCTCTACATGCTGGCAAACGGCATCGACGAATCCAGGATAGTCGAAAGCTCCGAGATACTTTCCATAGGCAGGGAGGTGACGCTAAAGAGCCCTGCAACAAGCGTGGACGATGTAATGCTTGTGCTGGAAGGACTGATAGACGAAGTGATGAAGGAAGTGGAAAAGAACGGCGTGCTCTTCAGGAACGTAGGGGCAAAGGTGCGTTACACCGATTTTTCGATAAGCGCGAAGAGCTATTCCCTGCACAATTACAGCGATTCGAGAGAGGAAATAGAAAGGCGCTCAATACCGATGCTTAAGGCCCTCATGAAGGCAGGCGCAGCAAGAAAGATAGGCGTCAGGGTATCGAGGCTCATAAAGACAAAGGGCCAGAAAAGGCTATTTTGAAGGGTATTCCAAGTTTTGTATGAATGCCCTTACCTCAAGAGCGGCCTTGGTCCCGCTTGCAGCCGCCGTTATCGCCTGCCTGTATACATGGTCAGCTACGTCACCGGCCACGTATACTCCTGGTATCTTTGTCTTTACCTCGTCTTCCGTGATTATGTATCCAGCAGGATCTAGGTCAAGCTTGCCCTTCAGGAAATCGGTATTGGGCTTGTAGCCTATCGCAACGAAAACCCCGTCAAAGCTGAGCTGCTTCTGCTCATTGGTGTTGACGTCCCTTATTTTGACTCCAGTCACCTTTGTATCTCCGAGAACTTCTTCAACCACGCTGTTCCACATTATCTTTATTTTCGGGTTGCTCTTCACCCTTTCCTGCATTATCTTGCTAGCCCTGAAAGAGTCCCTCCTGTGTATTATCGTCACGCTGTTGACGAACTTGGTGAGGAATATAGAATCCTCCATTGCAGTGTCCCCTCCGCCGACTATGGCAACGTCCTTCTTCTTGAAGAACGGAGCGTCGCACGTCGCACAGCTGCTTATCCCCTTGCCTATGAACTGCTTTTCCGAAGGAATGCCCAGCCATCTTGCCGATGCACCTGTGGCAACTATGACGCTGTTTGCGGTGTATTCTTGAGATGGCGTCTTGACCTTGAATGGCCTCTGCGAAAAGTCTACGCTTTCTACATTCTCCCCTATGAACCTGGCACCGAATTTCTCCGCCTGCTTTCGCATCAGGTCTATGAGCTCCGATCCGTAGACACCATCTGGGAAAGCCGGAAAGTTTTCCACTACCGTAGTGAGAAGGAGCTGCCCCCCAGCCTCTACGCCGGTTATTACGAGGGGCTTGAAGTCCTCCCTTGCAGTATAAAGGGCAGCGCTCAGCCCTGCAGGGCCTGATCCTATTATTATTACGTTTTCTACCATTTCGACCACTTATAATAAATTTTCAGGCTGAAAATGCATATATTGTACCGTTTTGTTTTTAAAGTATTTAAAGCTTGTTTGAGATATAAACATGGCGACCAGATGCATGAAGAAAAGTCAATGATAATATCGCTCGACGCAAAGCTAAAAGGCTCCGATATTGATTTCGTATCGCATGCACACAGCGACCACATAGCCGCCGTGAAAAGCTCCGAATCAATGCTTTGCAGCACCCAGACTGCAGAGCTGATAAGCACAGCTTATGGCATAGAGCCCAAACTTGTTGGTTCCAAGCCGGATGGGGTCGCCCTTTACGATTCTGGCCACATGCTCGGTTCTAAACAGCTGTACATAGAAAACGACGGAAATGGCCGCAGCTTAGTTTACAGCGGCGATTTCCAGATGATGGAAAGCGTTACCGCTGCACCCATAAAGATCAGAAATGCCGACTGCCTCATAATAGACTCTACGTATCCTGATCCTAGGATAAGATTCGATGCAAGAGATGAAGTTGAAACCGCGCTTGCGAAATGGGTTGCAAGGGCGTTGAAGAGCGGCATAGTGCTTTTCAAGGCTTACGCCATGGGAAAGGCGCAGGAGCTCATAAAAATACTAAACAACGCAGGAATAACCCCGGTTGTGAACAAGAAGATAAGCGCCATAAACAAGATTTACGTCAAGAACGGAATAGGCCTTGACTATGCTTCAGCGTATGACGAGGGAAGCGAGTACGAGAGCATATTGAAGGGCAACTTCGTAGGCATAGTCGATTCAAGGAATTTCGGAAACCTTGTTGAGGCGGTGGGCTACGCTCACAGAAAGCGGGTTTATACCTCCACAGCCACGGGATTTGCAAAGAGCTTCAGGTTCAATGTCGATGCGCAGTTCTGCCTCAGCGATCACGCTGATTTCAAGCAGAGTGTAGAATACATAGATGCAGTATCGCCGAAAAAGATATACACATATGGGCCCAACAGAGAAGTATTCGCTGCAAATCTTGCCGCACATGGCTACAGCGCAGAACCGTACCCCAAAAAGGCGATAGAAGCTTTTTGAAACGTTTGGCTGATTCGCGTAATGATTTTCCGTTTTTAGGGTCACGCCTTGATGCCAAACTCCTTGCGTATCTTCGAAAGCTTAGGACCTATCACAAACATGCAGTAGGGCTGAAGCCTGTTGTTTTCATAATAATTCTTGTGATAGTCTTCAGCTTCGTAAAACCCATCTAGCTTCTTGACCTCGGTAAGAATGGGCTTGTCGAATTCGGGCTTTATCTTCTCTATGTACTCCTCTACCGCACGCCTGTCCGAATCATCTTCGTAAAGTATTATGGACCTGTATTGCTCTCCTACATCGGCACCCTGTTTGTTCTTAGATGTGGGATCGTGCATCGCAAAATATATTTCCAGAAGCTTTTCAAGCGTTATTTCTGATGGCGCGTATTCCACCATTGCGACTTCAGCGTGGCCGGTTGTTCCAGAACAAACCTCCTTGTAGGTTGGGTTTTTCACATGGCCTCCGGCATACCCGGGAGTTATTTTCTCTATTCCAGGAAACATCTTGAAAACCGCTTCGGTGCACCAGAAGCAGCCCGCGCCCAGATATATCTTTTTGGTTTCGCCCATAAAAATCCGTTTGTATGAAGACATTTATCATTGCACGACAAAAGCCTTATATTTAATGGGCCCGGAGATTTCCGAATCCAAATATCGATCTCACTATTCATATCTCTTTCTGCAGGCACCGTAATTGGAGAATAGTTTTACTTTACCACATGAATTTAGCGCATTGCTGTTATCTCTTATATGCGGAACTACCATAATCTATCGGTTTTTAGGCTTATTGAAGAAGTCAACTGCATCTGCTATTCCACCAATAAGCAACCCTATCCCTAATAAAAACAGAATCCAATCGAAGGGATTACTTAAATTATTGAATGCAAAGAAAAAAGCAATTATAGAACCGAAAATAGCTCCAATCCATTCTAAACCCATATCAATTACCTTTTTGTTTTTGAAGGCCGTGTTAAATACTCCGCTGCCTTCATTACAAGAACTAGAAGCGTTGCCATTATCGCTATCGGGAAGCCCCAATTTATCCCAGTCTTTATACTCTGGAATATCCCAAGGAGCGCAAACACCCACATCACAATCACAAAAGCCCACCACCATTGGCTCCTTACTAAATTCCGCAGCGACATCAATATCAAAACCTCTTATGGACTTAAGTATTTTAAGCTTTTCAGAAAGTGGCAAACTCACACCCATTCCTCGCCTGCCCCTAAAGACGCCTTCGGTGTCGCCCGGGCAGGCTCGCTACTTAGGCTTAAGTCGCACGGCCCGACGGTCTTCCCCCTGGAAAAGATAATCAATGACGCCGACACGGACCCAGACCTCAGTTTGATGGGGTTCAAAAAGGGACATTACCAGCATTTTGCGCGAATTTGAACCATACAGAAGGCTCACACGCTAGACATGCTTAAGGTGCCTCAATCCCTCTACGAGCAGACCCTAGAATATATCAGAAACAACCAGAAAGACATAGAGGAGACTCGGGGCTATCTTTTCTATAAAGATAAGAAGATGACACGGAACGCCGAGCCTTGCATAGACCTGAATTATGCTCGGAACGTCTTTAGGCGTTATATAAGCATGTTAGGGCTCAACGAAGTCTATGGTTCAACCGACGAAACAGACCCCGCTAGGAAAAAGCGCACACTGAGACGCTTAACTACACATAGTCTAAGGCACTATGCGATAACCACTTTTAACAGAGCTGTGCATGGCGACATAATTCTCACTAAAGCGTTCGCACGCCACAAAGATGTGGGTTCTACTCAGGTGTATATTCACACGGATAAGGAGGAGCTTTACGGGGCGATAGATAGTGCATTTTCAAACGGCTTAGATATAAAAATACGTGATATTTATGGATAATTGTACTAGAGCGATAATGTATGTATTTTATACACTCATAGTATACTTTTTATATAC